>CAZNMP010000358.1:0-3672 GCA_964573875.1 uncultured Planctomycetaceae bacterium
AATAGGCCAAGCTGACGGCCACCGTGCATCCGTATTCGTATTTGTTCAGGGCGCCCCGGCCGTAACGCATGCTGCCGGATACGTCGCACAGCAGCGTGCAGCGGAGGTTCGTGTCTTCCTCGAACTGTTTGACGTAATAGCGGTCTTGCTTGGCCCAAACTTTCCAATCCACATAGCGGGGATCGTCGCCGTAGGTGTATTCGCGATGCTGGCGAAACTCGATCGACTGGCCGAAGTAGGGGCTGCGGTGCATGCCCGACAGAAATCCTTCGACGATGTGCCGTGCGCGCAAGTCGAGCCGGGCGATTCGTTTGATCGCTTCGGGATCCAGAAATTTCTTGGCGTCGTGCATCGGCTGTTAATCAGGTTTCAGTCGCGGCGAAAGTCGTCGATTATTGGTCATTCCAAGTGAAGCGAAGATTTCCCGGGTGTTCCGAGATCCTTCGTTTCGCTCTGAAATCAAAACGACTTTCCGTAGATTCGTTAGGAGGCGAACATTTTTTGGAATCTTGCGTCGTTTGTCAATTCATCCTCGCGGGCGGGAGTGATTGTCAACAACCGCTCAATGATGTCGTCGGGGGCGATGCCTTCGCTTTCGGCCGTGAAGCTTACCACCTGACGGTGCCGTAGCACCGGCTTGGCCAACGCTTGGATATCCTCACACGTGACATAGGTTCGCCCTTGCAGCAGCGCCCGGGCTTTCGAACCGAGGATCAAAAATTGCACGGCACGCGGGCCGGCGCCCCAACTGAGTTGCTCCTCGATGAAATCGGGCACGCCGGGTTCATGAACGCGGGTTTGGCGGACCAAGGCCAGAGCGTATCGGATGATATGGTCGGAAACCGGCACTTGGCGCACCAGACGCTGAAGATCCAAAATTTCGTCCGCTTTGAGAACCGGCGAAACCAAATCGGTTTGCGCGGCGGTGGTTCGCCGGGCAACTTCCAATTCTTCCGTGAAACTGGGGTAACGGACGAACACCTTGAACATGAAGCGGTCTTGCTGGGCCTCGGGCAGCGGATAGGTTCCTTCCTGCTCGATGGGGTTTTGCGTGGCCAAGACAAAGAACGGATCGGCCAGCCCGTGGCGGATGCGCCCAACGGTCACTTGGCGTTCTTGCATGGCTTCGAGCAGAGCCGCCTGGGTTTTCGGAGGCGTGCGGTTGATTTCGTCGGCAAGCACCACGTTGGAGAACAGTGGACCTTCAAGGAATCGGAAGTCGCGCACGCCGGTGGTGCGGTTTTCTTCGATCACGTCGGTGCCGGTGATGTCGGCCGGCATAAGGTCGGGCGTGAATTGAATGCGGCTGAACGTGAGATTGAGCGAGCGGCTGAGCGTGCTGATCATCAACGTCTTGGCCAACCCGGGCACGCCCTCCAACAGGCAATGACCTCGGCTGAACAGGCAAATCAACAGCTCCTCGATCACGTCGGCCTGGCCGACGATGACGTGCGACAATTGGTCGATGATTTTTTGCCGGGCGTTGCCGAGCCGCTCGACGGCGGCGCCGTCGTCCAAGTTGAGTTTATGGTCGATCATGGAAGTTATCGCTGGTAAATAGGTAGGGTTGCTTTGGGGAGTTGCAGGATGATTAAGTTGCTGGCGGTTGTGTAGACGGTGCCGATGTAGCCTTGGTTCCACGAGCCGTCGGCGCCGGCTTCGGAGACGATTCGCGGAAAGATTTTATCGCGATACGTTTCCCATTCCTTGCCGCCTTCGCGGTACAAGACTTGGGCATAGTAATAGTGGGCGTAGTGCCAGTGGCCGAAACCTTGGTTGGTGATGTTGTCTAAGTTTTTCTTGCAGTACTTCAGCAGCTTCGGAACATATTCGCTGTCGTAATCGCCGGCATTGTAGAGGCAGGCGATGGCCGCGGCAGTGATGGGCGGACGTCCGCCCCCGCCCGCGCCGGCCAGATTGTAGCGAACGCCTCCGTCGGGGCCGGTGCATTTGCGGATATAGGCCACGGCCTTATCGACGATTTCCTTGGGAACCGGGATCCCGGCGTTGCGGCAACCGCGCAGACCTTGGACTTGCGTGATGGTGGTCGAGCCTTCATCGAATCCGTTGCCGTCTTTGGCGCTGACGTATCCCCAACCGCCGCCCTCGGTCTGGGCGCGGCCGGTGAACACGACGGCGCGGGTCAATACGTCGATCAATTGTTCGCGGCGTTCGGCGTCTTCTTCTTCGCCCAGCACTTGCGAGAGAAAAAGCATGGCGAAACCGTGGCCGTAGGTGTAACGGTCGTCACGCGTGGGATCGCCGATCAGTCCGTTCGAGCGGCTGCGATTCACAAGATATTCGACGGCCTTGTTGATATTCGCTGCGTACTTGCCTTGCGTGGTGGTCGAGCCTTCGCATAACAAGGCGGTGCCCGCCAGGGCCGTCATCGAAGTAGGATAGCGGTCGCCGCCGGCGGTCCAATGCCCCAGCCGCGATTGATGGGCGGCCAGCCAATCCAGGCCGCGTGAAATCGCCCGATCCACGTCGCTGTTCGACGTTGCGGCCGCGGCAACGGCCGACCACGACGTCATTAGGACGAGGATCGCAGAGAATCGAATTATGGCGTTGGGAAACATATCGGTCAACTTGTTATTGTTTTTTTTGCTCCGCTCCGCCCAACAAACCGCCGAATGCCTTTTGTACCGAATTCCAGAAATCGCCGGAAGCTTTGGACGTCGACGATTTTTTGGTGATCTCGCCGTCCGAAAGCGACGGCGGCGGGAGCGGTTTGTCGGTGAATGTCAGGCGGATGGTTTGACGTTGCAAAACCACATCGACGGTCTTTTTCTCGATGTTGCCGGTGATGTCAAAGATGTTGTTTTGGTTGGGATATTCGGCTTTGAATACGGTGCGGCCATTTCGCTTGTCGATGCACTGCACGGCCAGCTTTTGGCGGCCTCCGTTCCCATTTTGCACGTAGACTTGACCGGCGAATGTCAGGATCGGAAGCCGCACGGGCTGGTCGGAAAACAGAAATTGGTTTTGCACGACCGCCGGCTCGGCCCAAAGTGTTTTCCCTTGTTTGTCGAAGGCATAAAGCCGCCCGAAGTTGATGGGTTTGGGATCACTGCCGATCAAAGGTTGGATGTTGACGCCGTTTCTTTCGGACCCCGAACTGCGTGTGATCAGATAATAGCGGTTGTCGTCGGTTTCGATCGAGATGTCGATCAAGCGGGGTTCCGCTTGAAGTTTCACATCGGCGATGGTGCGGCCGTCGGGCAACCCCAGCAAAACGAATCGGCCGTCAGGCTCGAAAATTCCCACGGCTTCATCGCGAATGACGCAGGCGCGCGCGGCGCTGGAAAACTTGTGGCCCGGCCAAAGATCGCGGCCTTCGAGCGGATCGATCAGCGTCAGGGTGCGGCCCGTGCCTTCCTGCCACCACAACAACAATTGGCGACCGAGCATGGCCAGACACGACTCTTCGAGATGGGTGTAGATGGTTTTTTCCTCGCCCGTAGGAAGCACTTGCCGGCTGCTGGTGCGAGGCACCTTACGGGTTCCAAGCATCTCGCCGTCCGAGGCCCTGAGCAGCAGGGCGTCTTCGCGGTCGGGCGAAAGAACGAACAAATACTGATCGTCGCCGAACAGGTCGCTGCCGGGCGCTATGTTTTGCCGGATCCAAAGCTGCGATCCATCGGCGGGGGCAAAGGCGATCAGATTGCGGGA
>CAZNMP010000359.1:0-3645 GCA_964573875.1 uncultured Planctomycetaceae bacterium
CAACGCTTTGCAGTTTGGCTCGGGCAAATACGTCTCGGTCGCCAATTCGGCGGACCTACAAACCACTTCGCAGATTTCGATTGCCTGCTGGGCCAAAGCCCCGACCAATAGTAATTGGATCGTCGGCGACGCCTTTGTCTCGAAGGACAACTCCTACAGCTTGGGGGCGATTGTCGGTTCGAAGAACGTCCGATTTGGCGTGAAGATCGGCAGCACTTGGTACTACGCCACGAGCAACGTTGATGCGTCGTTCGACAACTCGAAGTGGCACTACTATGTCGGCACGTTCGACGGCAGCACCTTGCGGATTTACGTGGACGCCGGAACGCCAGGAACGACGAGCAAGACGGGCACAATTGTCACGAGCACCGATTCCCTGTACCTCGGTCATAACACGAGTGGCACGTCCTATGGCGGCAACTTAGATGAAGTTCGCATCTACAACACCGCTCAGTCGGCATCCAATATCTTGGCGCTTTATAATCAGACGGCGCTGATCGCGACAAACTTGGATGCGAATCACGCGGCGATCCAGAGCTACGGCTTGAAGGTCGGTGCGTCGCCGTATCAGTACGGCGACGTAGACTACACGTTCAGCAGTTCGACCACGATGAACCAGTTCATCGGCAGCACGTACGTCCAGACGCAAAACGCCGATCGGCTGAGCACGGCAAACCAGTTGATCGGAGTGACCACCAACGCGCCGTGCGTGGGCTATGTGTTGTACGACGAGGCAATCACCGGATCGAACCGTGCCGCGTGGCTGTCGGACTTCACCGATACTAGCTTAACGATCACCAACAGCAATGGGCACACGTTCCGGCTGTACAGTAAGGTGTTGTCCGCCGGTACGCTCTGGCTCGGCGGCAATCTCGCCACCGGTGGTGTGGGCCAAGGTGGCCAGATGTATTCACTGCTACTGTGCCCATTATGCTGGAACGGCAGCACGAATCAGGCGGTTTGAGTTTCCGGTACATGGAATGGTGAACCAGCCCAGGGCTGAGAAAAGAGCCTTTGCGCGGCAACGAATCGTAAAAGGCGTTTCCGATAAAAACAGCATGCCGAGTATGATAGTGGTGGCGCTCTTTATGGCCACCACGTCATTTCCTTGCGTAGCGCCTCCCACCTACTTGTTCCGCCGGACGTTTACCATCATTTGGTGCTTCCCCTGGTGCTCCGAAATCCGGCTTGGTGAGCGCCCTGGTGTCATACTGCCTGCCGCTCAGTGGCACGAATCGGCAGTGTTTGCATCGAAGGAGCCACCAATGGGTGGTAAAGCTGCGGTCTCCAGGACCGACGTAAGCCAAAACGACGTAGGGAGAGACGGCACCAGTTGGCACGAACTGGCATGGGCCGTCGCTTATTGCATCGAATTGCACTGAAAAGTCAGAAGTACGCCCGAAGGGATTCGAACCCCTAACCCTCGGTTCCGAAGACCGATGCTCTATCCAATTGAGCTACGGGCGCGTATGGTTTTTATCGGATAAAACGCTATGCGATCGACTTTTCCTGGTATCTACGGGGACTGGATGCACTATGCCGTACACCGTAATACCTGCGCAACCACCGCACTTTGACGCTGTTTGGCTCCTGATACTCCTACCCTTGGATCGACTTCAAGCTCAGTATTTTCACAAAGGCTTATCAGGACTACATTTCCAACTAGTGTACCAAAACGAGACGCCGTGACAAGGTGGGAGGCATCATGAGTGCTGTAACGAATTTTGGCGGTTATGGGAGCGAACGCGAAATGGGTTATCTATGCCAAGGCATACAACTGCCCATAAACACGGCAGGCTTGCCCGCCTACTTCACGGTTTATCTATTTTACCATAGAAAAATACTGCGCCAGGCGTTGCGGTGTAACCGAAAAAACCACGAATAAACTATCCGGTTTGGTTCCACCCCACAGGACGATAGGCCAAAAGCTGAGGTACGACCTACTACTTTGGACGGTGGGCCGATTCTTATGGGGTCGAATAAAAGTACAAACGCGAACGGGCCGATCTTGAGGTTGGTCGCCACGTGGCGCATCATCCTATCCGCCTGAAGAACAATATATATTAGCGATGCAATGGGAGAGAGAACCTTCAGACCACGATTTCCCGCGATTCGGGATGATCCAGGCGGAGGAGCATCGTGAGATAGTCACGGAGGTTGCGGGTCAATAAGAAATGCTCGCGCACGAATTCATGACCGATTTGGCCCATGCGTTGCCGTTTTTCGGCATAGCGCAACAGATAATGGATGCGATACGCGGCTCCGGCCGGGGAATACACAAGAAATCCTGTCTGGTAGTCATGGATCTGCAAGGTGATGCCACCACAAGCGCCGCCGATTACGGGTTTGCCCTTCCACAAAGCTTCGGTAACAGTTAGTCCAAAACCTTCCCGAAGAGATTTCTGCAGCACTACGGTCGCCGAACGCTGTAGCGCATTGATCGTGCGATGGGCATCGGGTGGAAGCATCAGGACTTTCAGGTTCGGGTCGTCGCCAGCTTGGTCGAGGACTTCGCGTAGAATTTCAGCGCCCTCCGGGTCGTCGTCCGCCGGTCCACCTGCCAGGGCCAACTGCATTTCCGGATAGTAGGGCTGCAACAAACGATACGCTTCAATTACGCCTAGCGGATCTTTGAACCGATCAAACCGGGACACCTGCACCAATAACGGACGTTCCGCGTCGATGTCCAACCGCGAAAGCGTTTCCAGTCGTTCCACCTCGGGAATAGCACAATTTTTGTCCGACAGTGGATCGATGGAAGGCAGGATCAAAAACATCGGACACGCGAGGGGGCGCGCGAAGGCCGGCATCGAGAAGATTGCGGCGCTATAGCGCGATATGGCAGTCTCCAGATGCTTCCAGATGGCACGATTCGGGCGAG
This sequence comes from uncultured Planctomycetaceae bacterium, assembly GCA_964573875.1. Classification (GTDB taxonomy): domain Bacteria; phylum Planctomycetota; class Planctomycetia; order Pirellulales; family Thermoguttaceae; genus CAYWGR01. Next base: position 2,882 of record CAZNMP010000359.1, read on the forward strand.
AGGCGTCGATGTGGCATCGCCATATCCATCGGCCCACTTGGCCCGGTGGCGTGAACTCAGGGAGGTAAATCGGCTGTGGGTCATGCACGAAAACAATGTCCGCTTCTAGGTTGAGACGTTGGGCATTCTCTCGATTGACTTCGTAGTGCAAATCGAAATCACTTTTTCGGAGCGATACAGGCAGTCCCTGCAGCCCATTGTGAAAAGCCTTGGTGACGCGATAGAAATCGGGCGGACCCGCAATCACTTCCCAACGGGCGATGATTCCTAGTTCTTCCAGGAGCGGAATCATCCAGCCAAGGATTTCCGCCACGCCACCGCCATTTCGCGTGGAGTTGACGTGGACAATCCTCTTGCCGGCCAGACGCTCGGCCAGCCGGCGGAGCCGTTCCACTTCTTGGTGTCCCACGATCTCTTCATATCGGTCCAACAGCCTCATGGGGCGCTCCTTGGGACAGGCGGAGCCTCGGCGACATAGCGATGAAAAGCGTCTATCAGCGCTCGCCGCAGTTGACTCAGATTGAGGAAATAGAAGTCAATTTCGCGTAGTGTTGCAACCAGCGATGCCTCTGCGCCGCCTTTTTCCAGCCATGCCGAGAAATCATCCGATTGCCCTGCCGTGCGTAGGCGTGCATCGTGGACATGATAGAAGAGCGACCGCGATGACATGCGTTCGATGGCTTCGAGCAGGGCCGCCGGCGTGGATATGCGTTCGCCCGTGTCATAGGCAATGAGGTGGGATTCGACGAGATGCAGTTCCATTC
>CAZNMP010000360.1:0-3644 GCA_964573875.1 uncultured Planctomycetaceae bacterium
TTAGGGATTAGGGATTGGGGATTAGTGTCTGGTCCCCTCTCCCTTTGGGAGAGGGGTAGGGTGAGGGTGGGGACGGGAGGTTTCTGATTTATGATTTCTGATTTATGATTTGCCACCGCTGTATCCTGACCCCTGCCCCCTGACCCCTTCTTGCTAGCCACTAGCCACTGGCCACTAGCCACTTTTCCCGGCCACTGACCACTGGCCACTTTTTTCTCTCTCTCCCCGCTCCCCTCTTCTCTCTTCTCTAACCTAGCTGTTAGCTTGCCAACCGATAGATAACCGCCGACATCGGATTCGACGAGATAGGTTGCAGGGCCCTGGAGAATGACTTTTGCTCCGGTTTTATAGGTGATTTCCAACAGGCCGGAGGCCAAAGCGTATTTTCGGCCCAGGGGCACGTTGGCGCCCATCACCGTGGCGGTTTGTTGATCCGACCATTTTACGTCGGCTACGCCGGTAACTTGGCCAACGAACTTAAGGTCGTGGGTTTCAATCGCTTTGTGCGAAATCGTTTTCTGGCTGCTGCGAACCAGAGGGTGTGGAATATCAATCTGATACATCCATGCACCGCATAGACCAATTCCCACGACCAGCAACGAAAAAAGATTGGAGAACATCCAACTACCGAAAAAGGAAGGAGCAACAGCCATCGGCGAGGGGGTATCGAGAAGCAGTGCAACCGGTGGTGCAGGGCGCAATAAATCCTCGGTTTCCGTCTCTTCATCACCCTCCGTGGTCCCCTGTCCCTTGGTCACGCCTTCGATGCCGGCAAGCGCACGTGGCAGATAGACAGACAATTCGATCAACTCGGCATAGAGCATCTGAGCTTCTTCGCTTTCGCGCAAGAGTTGCTCAAAGTCGACCATTTCCGCTTCTGTCACGTCGCCTGCATGAATATCGCTCAGAAAGGCGTGAACACGGCTGAAAATGTTGAAATCCGCGTTTTCTTTGGAATTCATCGATCGTCCTCCCGGCGAAGACTGTCTCGCATGCATTCCAGAAGATCGTGTCGAGTGCGTGACAAAGCGGAATAGGTGCCGGTCAGCGAGCGGCCCAACTCGGCGGCAATATCCTTGATCTTCCGCCCTTCGACGTAGCAACGTCGCAGAAGATCGAGAGCGTCGTCGCCGAGTTTTTTCACGCAGTCGGCCAGCATGCGCAAGCGACGATCGGATTGTTCCGGTGTTTTGGCGATTTTTTGCAGAACGGCATCGGCGATGTCGCTGCTCAAGATCAACGGCTTTCGTTGAAGCTGTTTGAAGTGCGTACGAACGACATAGCGGGCAACGGTGCGCGACCACGCCGCAAAATCGCTGCCGGACTGATACTTATGGAATTCCCGCCAGAGTTGAAGCTTCGTTTCCTGAAGGATGTCCTCCGCGTCGTGCCAGGAAGGAACCAACGCATGAACGCACGATGCCAACTGGAGTTCATGCTTGCCCAAAAGGGCCAAGAACTCCTGGTTGCATTGGTCTACTTCCATACTGGAGTGTGACTGTTCGTTCATGACGCTTCAACCGTTATTGACGCCGACCAGGCCAATGATCCCTGTTCAACCGCAAGCACGGCGATCCTCAACCGAGTTTGCGAGGTCTACCGACCGCAAAAAATTCATTGGGATCGCAAGATGCAAAAATGTGCAATCCCTTTATTGTAATTAGGGATAATGCGCATTTTTCCTCCTGCCCGAATACAGAGGGCCGATTGGCGGGAAAATTGGCACGTTTTTTGGAGTTTGGCGACAATTTGAAGAGAAACGCCAATAAAACCACCAAAAAGAGGTGTGTGTTGGCTTCGTAACGCGAATAGTAATCCTGGGAAATGTTCGACAACATTCCCTCTGAGAGCATTCTTTCAGATAGCTTGGGCAGACCCGCTACTCGTCGCGTTCAAATGTGAAATCGCCGTCGGCATAGTCGATCTTCACACGGCTGCCTTCGCTGAATTCCTGCTTGAGCATTTCGACCGCCAGCGGGTTTTGAATGCGCTGTTGGATCACCCGTTTCAACGGTCGAGCACCGTAGGTTGGATCGTAACCCTCGACAGCGATTGCGTTTTCCGCGGCCTTGGTAACTTCCAACGCAACGCCCTTGGCCGCAAGCTGCTCACGCAGCCGGGCGACTTGAATCTCGACAATCTTCCGGATTTGTTCCTGTCCGAGCGGATGGAAAATCATGATTTCATCTACACGGTTCAAGAACTCGGGCAGGAAGCGGGTTTGCAGCGTTTCCATCACGGCATCACGCATTTCCTGTTCGCTCCCGCCTTCCTTGGCGATCTCTTGAATCACTTGGCTGCCGATGTTGCTGGTCATGACGATGATCGTGTTGGTGAAATCGACCGTATGGCCCTGGTTGTCGCTCAGTCGGCCATCATCGAGCACTTGCAGCAGGATATTGAAGACGTCGCGATGGGCTTTTTCGATTTCGTCGAGCAAAATCACGCAATAAGGTCGGCGACGGACTGCTTCGGTCAACATGCCGCCCTCTTCGTAGCCGACGTAGCCCGGAGGGGCGCCGATCAAACGGCTAACGGTGTGCCGCTCCATGAATTCGCTCATGTCGAGCCGGATCATGGCGTCTTCGCTGTCGAACATTACTTCGGCCAGGCACTTGCATAGTTCGGTTTTGCCGACGCCCGTAGGCCCGAGGAAAATAAACGAGCCGATGGGGCGATTCGGGTCATGCAAACCGGAACGGTTGCGCCGTACGGCGTTGGCTACGGCCTCGACCGCTTCATCCTGCCCGACGAGGCGTTGGTGGATGCGGTCTTCGAGCACGAGGAGCTTCGCCCGCTCGGTTTCCATCATGCGGGAGACGGGTATCCCAGTCCAGGCACTGACGACTTCCGCGATTTCGTCCGGGCCAACCTCGCGGCGCAACAAACGCCGTGCGCCGGTGGCTTCGGGTTTTTCGGCTTCGGAAGCGTCGATCTGAGCGGAGAGTTTCTTCTGCTCTTGATCCAACTCGTAAAGTTTCTGGTAGTCTTCCTCGCGCACCGGCATGCCGGTGGACTGTTTTTCTTTGATTGCGGCGGCGAGTTGATTGCTTTGCAACTCGACATCCATCAGCCGCTTGCGAACTTGTTGCACGTCGCCTAGGCCGCTCTTTTCGAGTTCCCATTGTGCACGAAGATCCGCCAGCTTCTTGCGCAGTTCGGCCATCTCTTCTTGAACTTCCGCGCGACGCTGCTTGGCGTGGTCTTCCGTTTCGTCGGCCAACTGGCGGTCGGCCAGTTCGAGTTGGACGAGACGGCGTTGGATTACGTCGATCTCGCCAGGCACGCTCTCTAGCTCCATCGCCAGACGGCTTGTGGCTTCGTCCATCAAGTCGATGGCTTTGTCGGGCAGGAAACGGTCGGCAATGTAACGGTGCGAAAGATTGGCCGCGGCCACCAAAGCCGAATCTTTAATACGAACGCCCTTGTGATGGGCTTCGTAGCGAGGCTTCAACCCTCGCAAAATGGCGATGGTGTCTTCGACCGACGGTTCGCCGACCATGACCGGCTGGAAACGTCGTTCGAGCGCGGCATCTTTTTCGATGTACTTGCGGTATTCGTCCAATGTGGTAGCGCCAATGCAACGCAGCTCGCCTCGGGCAAGCGCCGGTTTCATCAGATTGGCGGCGTCGCTGCCGCCTTCA
>CAZNMP010000361.1:0-3635 GCA_964573875.1 uncultured Planctomycetaceae bacterium
TGAACCCAGGGAGTCCAGCCGGCAACGGTTTGCGGACAAGAGGTTCGGCAAGTAACGAATACGACATCGTTCCTGCTTCGGGCGTCGGCGGTTGCATCGTCGAGTCCTCTCATCATGCTTTGGGATTGCATCCGCTGCGAAATGCTGCGCAGGAACTGCTCATGATTCTCGATGCCGATGGTCGAAAGGCTGCCGAACAACTCGCCGCTCATGGCGTCAAAGGCCGCACGGGCTTCTGGGGCGTCGAGGGTGTTAAGTTCCTCCAGGACGGCAACGAAGTCGCCCGTGGCGCTTCCTTTCTGGTTGTCGAGATACCTAGCGACGCCGTGCTGGTTGGAAGTAATAGCCACGCTATCATATTCCCCTCCCAATTCGAGCAACAGATCGACATAGGTTACTCCGTAGACCAACGTCATATCAACGAAAGGCAAATTGTCGGTCACTGTTGTAAACTTGCCCGATACGCCTTCTTTGGCTGTGAGAAATCTGTAAGTCGAACCAATTCTGTATTTTCCACTTTGGGCAATGACATCGACGGTTCCGCCCTCAATCTCCGCCGTTTTTTGGACGTCGACCAGGTCACAATCTCCAACGGCGTTGATTTCGACCTCCATTGCGCCGTTGGCGTAATGGGTATAGTCGGTTGATACGATAATGATACCGATCGAGTTGCCCGGTGCGACGGTGCCATGATTCAACAGTTCGCCGACAATGCCGTTGCCCATAAAAGTGCCGCCGTTTTGGACGGTTGCAGTTCCGGTGGTTTCGCCGTCGAACGTCATCGAGCCCCCATCGACCTTGATGTCGCTTGTCAGCTTGTTGGGACCGATGAACGCGAGTGAACCGCCCTTGACTTCCAGCAGGGCTCCTTCGCTGATATCCCCCCTAATCTTCCATTTTCCGCCAATGACGTCGATCGAGTCGGCAACGATGGCGCCGTCCAGGGTTGTGCTGCCTGTTGAACCGGAAAGGACCAGGACGTCGCGAGCCTCGCTGTCCAGAATGATATCGCCATCAATTCTGCAGCCTGCGATCAATTCAACCTGGTTGACGCCGCCGACGGCGTAGATGGCATACGCCATTCCAAAAGAATCCGTTGTGGCGGATATTGTTGCTCCATCGTTAACTATGATATTGATTCCTAGACCAAAAAGAGCGAAAGCGTCCGTTCCATGGGCTGAAATCGAGCCGCAGATCAATGCGGGCGTATCCGCAGTACCGCCGTTGAGTCCGCTGTCTGCGCGAAGGCCAAAGGCAAACCCGTTTTTTGCTGTTGCCGACACCGATCCATAGAAATTGTTGAGATAACAACGTTCGGCAACACTGACGGCATAGGCTTCGGATTCCCCCTCGGCGCTGATGGATCCTGTTTTGGTCAAATTGGAAATTGTCAGATCGCTGCAACAATATATTCCGTAGGCATACCCCGAATCCGCCTTGGCTTTGATCGTGCCGCTGCAATCGCCCGAAAGCAGGACTGTGCCGTCGGTTTGCGTTTGTATGCCGTAGGCGCCTGTCTTGCCGTTGGATTCTATCGTTCCGCTAAAGTTATGGATGGCGACCTGTTTGTTCGGGCCTGAGAAAATGCTGTAGGCATCCATGGTATCGGACGTGGTCTTGATATTGCCGGAGGTATTGCCGCTAAAAGTGCAGCTCCCGGCCCCTGCCTCAATACCATAGGCGAAGCCGTTGCTTCGCGTTTCGATCGCACCGCTAAAATCATTGACCGAAACGTCCTTCGAGGCTCGAACGCCCATTGCTGTCATCGACGTCGCGGAAGCCGATATTGTGCCCTGAAAACTGTCGCTTACATCCAAGTTTCCCGTCATGATTCCATAGCCAAAACCACCGCCTTCAACAATCATCGTTCCGTCGAGTTTTCCTACAATTACCTCATCCGCCACGAAGACGTACGCGCGATCCGCGGCCGAAGTTGCTTTTAGGCTGCCGTTGAATGTTCCGATCTGAATGCTAGCAGCATTAATAACACAGGCTCCGCTCAAGGAGCTGGCAGAGATTTTGCCGTCGAGGGTTCCGATGGAAACGCTGCCCTCGCTATAGATGCCATCCGCATAACCCGCCGTTGCGTCTGCCGTAATGCTCCCTTTTTCGCCAATAGTCGTGATTTCCACACCTCCGATTGCCTCGATGCCTCGGGCATAACTGCCACTTGCTGTTGCGGCGGAGATCGTTCCACTGAGATTATCGATGACTAAATCGTCTCCATCAAACGCGGAAGCACCCGACGCCGTCGATCTAGCATTTAGGTTGCCGGCGCATTCACCTAGATGCACCGTGCCAGAGAAAAGGAAAGCCTGCCCTGAATTTGTGGATTGAAGTGTCAAGTTGCTCCCCAGATTGAATTTTCCTGTGAAGTCCACTTGGTTATTACCCAACTCGACAAGAACGCCTTTCGTATTCGCGTTGACGAAGCTCATGGACGTGCCAACGATGAGACCGGCATTGAGATCGATGGTGCTTTGAGCCGCTTTGAGATCGAAGACGATGTTGTCGCCGCTACTTGCCTCGGCTACAGCACTGGGCAGCGAGCCCTCGCCGGAGGTCTCGTTCGTGGTCACATACCGGTCCGTGCCGAAGCCGATGGCGGCGAAAGGGCCAGTCGCAAAGCACAAGAAAAAGAGTGTCGTCAGGCCAAGATTTGCGGATTTGCGCAACAGCGGTTTTGGCTCCGAAGCAACACGGCGCAGTTCTTGACAGAAAAATGCCAATGCGATGAATTTCCCCCCCAACATCGCCTTTCCTTTCTAAGAAAACGGCTGCTCTCGTCCGAGGCGGAAGCCGTCGGAATTCCATCCTCGTCAACGCGTCGCGGATTGTTAGCGGCGACAGTAGGCGAAAAGGGGATCGCCAATTTCGCCCCCCCTCTTGCAAGACAATTTCGATTCATGCAAATCACCGTACTGATGGTTGCAAGAAAGGTCATCACGCCCCTATTCGGCGTCATAATTGCGTAAAGCCACAAAAACTCTGCAACCGAGTAAATGACGCATTTTGGATGGCTATGCACGCCGTCAGCCCCCCCATGACAACTAGAGCGATTTTCACGAAGTTCTAGCAGCGTATCCGCAGTGACGAAGGTAGCGATGGCATTCGTCGGCGGGGAATGCGTCGAGAAGGTTGCCCAACAGGTTCCAGAGGGCCTCGACGGTGCGTGGTGCGGCACGGCGAACAAGGTCTTTGAGTTTCGCAAAGACCATTTCGATCAGGTTGAAGTCGGGGCTATAAGGCGGCAAGTACACGACTCGCCCACCTGCTCGTTCGATGGCCTTGCGAACACCCGCCAACTTGTGCGAGGAGAGATTATCCATCACGACAATATCGCCTACCTGCAACGTTGGAACCAGTTGTTGCTCGACATAGGCCAAAAACAGTTCTCCGTTGACCGCACCGTCGATGACGGTCGGAGCGGTAAGGGCATTGTACCGCAACGCCCCGATGAACGTGGTGGTTTTCCAATGGCCGTGGGGAACCTTGCTCACCAGTCGTCGCCCCCTTCGGCTGCGGCCATAACGACGAGTCATGTTGGTGGCCGTCCACGTCTCGTCGATGAAAACAAGTCGCTGGACATCCAGAGTGCTCATCTCGGCTTCCCACTGCGCCCGCTGCGTGGCAAC
>CAZNMP010000362.1:0-3623 GCA_964573875.1 uncultured Planctomycetaceae bacterium
GTTCCGATCGTGCGTTTCCCGGCTTGATTGATGAAGTGGCGATTTTTAATCGGGCAATATCCTCCGCGGAAATTGAAGCCATGTACAAGGCCGGCAATCCGGCTCCAACGGCGGGAAATTAAAATCAAACGGAGAGAGACGGGGGCTGTGTTTTTTGGAAACATGTCGGGCAATCAGGGATGGTTCGACCTTTGCTCAACAACGTACAACCGAACCTTTGGGAGGTGTTTTATGAAACGCGTTCTTTCGATTCCCCTGGCAGGGATCGCGGCGGCCTGCCTGCTTCTGGCCGCACCGCCTAACGCACGGGCGGCCCTGGAGGCGTATTACACGTTCGACGGCAACGCCAATGATTCATCCGGCAACGCCTATAACGGCACCGTTAACGGCACCGCATCGTATGTATCCGGCGTGATCGGCAATGCCTTCGACTTCACGGGAAGCTCTTATGTTTCGACCGGCGCCACGGCCAGCGCGCTGAACATCAGCGGAGCAAGCGCCAAGACCGTCGAGGGCTGGGTGTATACACGTTCGTATAATGGATCCGGCATGTTCGATATCGGCAACTACGACACCGTCCAGAACTTCAGCCTTCGCACATTGAGTTCTTCAGAATCGTCGACCAATAATTGGCGGGTTCAGTTTTGGGGCTCTGATTACGATTTCAACTATAACGCCACGGATAAATGGGTGCATTTTGCGTTGACTTATGACGGGACCACCGCCACGGCCTATATGGGCGGCAACTCGGTGGCGACGTTCACGCCCAGCACGCTTGCCACCACTGCCACATCGACGATGAACATCGGACGATGGAACACCACGAATTTCGACGGCAAAATCGACGATGTCAAAGTCTACAGCGGTGCATTGAGCGGTGCCGCCATTACTTCCCATGCCAATGCACTTTTTGCCGATAACCGGACGGCAACTGCCGTTTCCGGCCTGGGAAACGTAACGACTAGCGGCGTAAAAGTTCGAATCGTCAATAATGGCGACACGGCGATCTCCACGATCGACGCGGGCGAAACGGTGTTGGCCAACGGCTCGATGACCGGCGACGCCTATGGCGTAGCTTCCACCGTCAACTACGGAACCGGTTCCCATCATACGGGAGGATCCTGGCCGACCAATACGGCAATCGATCGCTTCGCCTTGCAAGCGACGGGATTCCTCGTCATTACGACCGCCGGCGACTACACCTTCGGGGTCAATAGCGACGACGGTTTCCGGCTCCGCATCGGCAAGGACATGAAAACGGTGACGGAATATACCGGCCCACGAGGCCCCGCCGACACGATGGGCACGGTTACATTCGCCGAGGCGGGAGTGTATGCCTATCAGCTTACCTATTTCGAGAACGACGGCGGCGACAACGTCCAGTTGTATGCCAAGCAGGGAACCTCGACGACCTGGGATGGCACGGAGAAGTTGGTCGGCGATACCGCGAACGGCGGTTTGCAATCAATTGCCAGCGGCGCTTTTCATGTTCGCTCCGTGGTGGCCGCTTCGGGCAATACGATCAATAGCGTGGCTGCCGCCGAAGCATTGCTCAATGGGTCAACCGCAGCGAGCAGCACGACCAACGGCGACTACTCGGTCATCAATTTCAATGATGGCAGCACCGCCAACCATTACGGCAGCACGAGCAGTTCCTTCCCCAGCGGCCAAAATCTCGAAAACTACGCAGTCCTTGCCACAGCCAAGGTTTGGATTACGGAGGCCGGTACTTACACCTTCGGCGCCAACACAGATGACGGATGCAAGCTGGTCATCAACGGTACGACACTCTTTACCGTAGGCGATCGTGGAGCCGCCGACTCGTTGGCAACCTACACCTTCGGCTCAGCCGGTTTCTATGATCTGTCTTTCTTGATGTACGAGGATGGCGGCGGTTCCAATATGGAATTGTTTGCGGCCAAGGGCACCTATACAACCTTTGACTCGTCGGCCTTCCGACTCATCGGAGATGTTGCCAACGGCGGGCTCGCAGTCTTAGTGCCCGAACCCGGCAGCTTAGTTCTTCTGACCGCTGGACTATTGGGTCTGCTGGCCTATGCCTGGCGGAAGCGGAAGTAGATTTCGGGATTTATTGATACCGACATTGCCAATGTTCAAGATTCAACCGCAAACACGGCTGTTTCAGCCGAGTTTGCTAGCCTCGTTGGCCGCGGAACGGTTCATTAGCAATGTAGGACACAATGGGATTTGGAGATTTGGGATTTTATGGATGTTCAGGTGCGTTAAGCCGTATAGCCGGGAGCTATTGATGTTTGCTTGGACAATGAACCGGCCAATCAACTTATTTGGCCCAGTTTTCGGCTTTCCGTTGGTCAGCCTCGGTTCATTGGCTATGCAAAGGTCGATAAAGCTCCCGGCTATACGGTCGCACATTCATCCACATTCCGGGAGCTGTTAGCTCCCGGCTATTTGTCTTTGTTTTTTGGTTATCGTCAACGACGATCCGCATTCCGGGAGCTGTTAGCTCCCGGCTATTTGTCTCTGTTTTTTGGTTATCGCCAACGACGGCGCTAACCATCTGATCGTCGCTAGCCATGTAGATCGCAACAGACCAAGGAGAATGGTTTTGTCGAGGTGGCTTAACTATGTTGCCAAGAAATAGAATCCCAAATCCGAAATCAACAACACCAAAATCGAAGGGATTTACCCTTGTCGAACTTTTGGTCGTGATCACGATCATCGGCATTTTGATTTCGCTCTTATTGCCGGCCGTGCAGGCAGCGCGGGAGGCGGCAAGGCGCATGCAATGTCAAAACAACTTGAAGCAGCTTGCGCTGGCCGTGGTGAACTATGAAAGCCAGTGGCAGATATTTCCTCCCAGTTCGTCCTGGGCGGCGGACGCCAGCCCTTCGGACAGCGGACAACTGGGGAATTACCGCGCGAATTGGTGCATCTTGGTTTTACCATTTCTCGAACAGCAAGCGTTGTATAACGCATTTGATTTCACGAAGCCCATTTCCGGCAGCACCAGCCCGAACAACGTGGCGGCTCGATCAGTACAAATCTCCACGATGCTTTGTCCGACCGATTCACGCAATCGTGAACCGTTCATGGGGAGCCAAAACTCGGCTACGTCGGCACTGGGCGACAACTGGGCGCGCGGCAACTATGCCGCCAACGCCGCATTGGGTCAGATGATTACAGGCACCGACGTGAACTGTGCGGCATTGCCCAGCTCGGCCGGTTGGAAACTTTCGTATATGCGGGGCGTGATGGGAGCAAACAGTTCGGTCACGGTCGCTCAAGTGCGTGACGGGACAAGCAACACGGCGCTGCTGGGCGAGATACGCGCAGGGGTAACGAATTTTGATTCGCGCGGCGTTTGGGCCCTATCGGGCGGCAGCAGCGCACTCTGGGGGCACGGCGGAATTTACGGCGACGACTATGGCCCGAACTGTTCTTACATGGATTCGGACGACATCATCGCGGGCTCAGCGATTCGCGCAGCTTTTGGCGGTATTGACGGGCTAATCGCCGAGGGCATGCCCTGCTACAGCGATTGGAGCGTCAATGTGCAGCAAACCGCCCGGAGTATGCATGCGGGCGGCGTGAACGCCTGCTTTGCCGACGGTTCGGTGCATTGGATCGGCGATTACATTCAG
>CAZNMP010000363.1:0-3612 GCA_964573875.1 uncultured Planctomycetaceae bacterium
GGCATCGTCAAATCCCGGGGCATCCCAGCCCGGCATCTCGCGCCGCGCGTCGTACACTTCGCCGTTGCGGATCGCGTCGCGCACAAGCGGCCCGATCGCGGCCCGCCATGAGCCGTCGGTCACGATCGTCTGCACGCTGCCGTCGGCCAGTTCGAGACGCAACTGCACGAGCAATCTCGGACGGTCGCGCCAAGGGGCCTTGTCGAAATCCCACACGCAGCGGCTGTGCGAATTGTACCAGCCATTGCCCAACATGGCGCCAATCGCATTGGCCCCTTGTTTTACTTGATCGGTAACGTCATAGGTAACGTAAAGATCACGTTTATCATAACGAGTAAACGATGGATCCAACACGTGATCGCCCACCCGGCCGCCGTTGAGATGCAGTTCGTAGAAACCAAGCCCGCACACGCTGACGGTCGCCGTGCGGATCGGCTGCTTCACCTCGAATGTTTTCCGAAACACGGGACTGGGCGACGTTTGCGTCCAGGCAACGTCGTAGGGCAAATCCTCGGTGTGGGCAATCCACTTGGCTTGCCAGGAGGCCGGTTCCAAAATGCCCATCGACCAGAAGGCCGGCTTGCTCCAGGCCGTCGGTTTGCCATCTTTGTCCCAAAGTTGCACTTTCCAATAGCATCGTTGGTACGATGCCAACGGCTTGCCGGCATACTCGATATGCAGCGATTGATCCGACACCGTTTTGCCCGAATCCCAGAGATCGCCCTGGTCTTGTTGCAACCGTTCGGCACTCGTGGCCACAAGCACGCGATAGGCCGTCTGTCGCTCGCCGCGCTGGTCGGATCGCAAAATCCATTGAAGCTCCGGCCGTGCGACATCGATCCCCAAGGGATTTTCAAGATATTCGCACCGCAGACGGTCAACCTGAGCAGGAGCGGCATTCAAACCAGTTGTTGTGCCCAACATAACCATTGCCGCCAGAAGCGCCGCCCATTTTCGATTCATATTTGCGATCCTTGGAAGTCGTTAGAATGATCTGTGCATAAGATTCAACACACCTGGGAGTGTACTAAAGTTGTGAGGCAGCGGAAATGCAGCCCCCTCCAAAGGGCTGGATTTCAACGCTTTTAAGCATTTCAATCCTGTCAGAACTCACACCTGCCCGGTTGGGGTGGTACTTCCCTCCGTTGCCCGGGGCGAACACAATAGAGGTTCTCTTTGTCTTTGAAAGAAATTAGCCCGTGAACGCCATGAATTTGAATATCCGACGCATCGACAGCCGCCGCGAGGACATCCGTGCGGCCATGACCGAGCTACGCGCCAAGCTAAGCCCGCAGGGGAACGTCGTCAGCGAGGCCGGACGGCGGCGCACCGTCGAGGTTTTCGGCGAGCCGCTTTCACCCCAACAGGTCGTCGAACGTATTTGCCGTGACGTGCGTGAAAAAGGCATGAAGGCCGTATTGGATTATTCCGCCCGAATCGACAAAGCCGAACTGACGGCCGACGCGATTCGCGTGCCGCGCGAAGAATTGAAAAAAGCCCATGCCGCGGCCGAGCCCCGATTGCTCGAAGCCGTCCGCCACGTGGCCCAAAACATTCGCGAATTCCAGCAGGCGATTTTACACCACGATGTACGGCTGGATCGCCCAGGCGGATATCTAGGGCAACGCTATATGCCGTTGGACCGCGTGGGCATCTGCGTACCGGGCGGAGCCGCCGCGTATCCTTCCACGGTGTTGATGACTGCCGTGCCTGCCCAAGTCGCCGGCGTAGAACAATTGGCGGTCGTCGCCCCGCCGACCAAGTTCGGGGCATACAATCCCGACATGCTGGCCACATGCCATGAGCTAGGCATCACGGAAGTCTACCGGCTCGGCGGCGCCCAGGCTGTCGCCGCGCTGGCCTACGGTGTCGAGGGCCTCCCCAGGGTCGATAAAATCGTCGGCCCCGGCAATTTGTTTGTCGCGTTGGCCAAGAGATTTGTCTACGGAGAAGTCGATATCGACTCGATTGCCGGCCCCAGCGAGGTGGTGGTGATCGTGGACCATTCGACGCGAGCCGAGTTCACGGCAATGGATATTCTTGCCCAAGCCGAACATGCCCCGGGCGCAAGTGTGTTGATCGGCTGGGATGAAACAGTATTAGATGCCGCCGTGGCCGAAATTGCCTGTCAACTCGAGCGTTTGGATCGCGGCCAATTGGCCCGGCAAAGCCTCGAAGATTTTGGTGCGGTCATCCTGGCCCGGGATGCCGAGGAAGCATGTGCGTTGACCGATGAAATCGCGCCCGAGCACTTACACATCGCCACGGAAGATGCCGAGCAGTTGGCCGCCAAAATCAAACATGCCGGGGCGATTTTTTTAGGCAACTACACACCCGTGGCCCTAGGCGATTACGCCGCAGGCCCGTCGCACGTGCTGCCCACCAGCGGCACCGCACGATTTGCCAGCGGATTATCGTGCAACGATTTTTTACGAACCAACAGCATGATCCATTTTAACCACGAAGGCCTCTTGCAACTGGCTCCCGACGTTGAAACGCTTGCCACGAAGGAAGGATTGACTGCCCATTGCGGAAGCGTGGAAGTGAGGAAGTAGTGGCTAGTGGCTAGTGGCTAGTGATTACCTCTCGTTCCGAAGCTCCAGCTTCGGAACGCACATTGTCCGTGACATCCGAATCCATGCAGCGTTCCCAAGCTGGAGCTTGGGAACGAGAAGGACGGGTTTTCCTAATCCCTAATCCCTAATCCCCAATCCCTAATCCCTAATTCCTGACCCCTGACCCCTGACCTCTAATCCCTGACCATGTCCTACTTTCGCCCTGAAATCGAAGCAATGGCCGGCTATGTGCCGGGCGAGCAGCCGCAAGGCGGCGAGTTCATCAAGCTTAATACCAACGAGAATCCATATCCACCGTCGCCGAAAGTGGCGTTGGCCGTTGCCGAGACGGTCGGGCGGCTTCAGAAATATCCCGACCCAATGGCCAACCCATTTCGCCGGCGCGCTGCGGAGATTCTCGGTGTTGAGCCCGATTGGATCCTCTGCGGCAACGGCAGCGACGACATTTTGACCATCGTCACCCGCACATTCGTCGGCCAAGGCCAACTGCTTCGCATGCCGTGCCCCAGCTATATCCTTTATAAAACGTTGGCCGAACTGCAAGGAGCGCGGGCGGAAGAGGTTTCCTTCAACCCCGATTGGTCACTGCCCGAGGCGTTTGCCCGGCCCAGCGAGGATCTGCGATTGGCGGTCGTCGCCAATCCGAACAGTCCGTCGGGCACGGTGATTCCGCCGGATAAAATTTTGGAATTGGCCAACCAATTGCCGTGTCCGCTGTTGGTCGATGAGGCTTACGCTGACTTTGCCGAGACGAACTGCATGTCGCTTGTGGCCCAATGCCCAAAGATCATGGTCTCGCGCACGTTGAGCAAGTCGTATGCCTTGGCCGGTTTGCGGTTTGGCTACATAGTGGCCCAACCCTCGATGATCGAGCAATTGGTCAAGGTAAAGGATTCGTACAACTGCGATGCACTGTCGATTGCCGCCGCCACGGCCGCCATCGACGACCAGGCATGGCTGGCCGACAACCGAGCGAAGATTCTGGCCACCCGGCGACGGATGGTGGCGGAAATGCGGAAATTAGGGTTTGTAACGC
>CAZNMP010000364.1:0-3611 GCA_964573875.1 uncultured Planctomycetaceae bacterium
TTGGAAATTTGGGATTTGCTGATTTGGGATTTGGGATTTGTTTCACTGGCCACTGACCACTGACCACCGGCCACTAATGGCTGACCATCGGCCACTTTCTCTGACCGCTGACCGCTGACCGCTGATGGCTTCTTCTCCAGCTTCGCTGTCAACTTGCCAACCGCAAGAAATCCGCTGGCGGGGGAATCGACTTCATAGGTGACGGGGCCTTGGAGGATGACTTTCGCGCCGGTGTCGTAGGTGATTTCCATTAGGCCGGAGGCGAGGGCGAACTTGTCGCCCAAGGAAACAGGGGATTGAAGATTGGGGATTATGGCTTTGCCGCCCTCACCCTCGGCCCCTATCCCGACGGGGGAGGGGAGGCTTTGACCTTGAGCCTTGAACCTTGAGCCTTGCTCCCACCGGCAATCGACCATGCCCGTGATTTGACCGACGTATTCGAGCTTCTCGGATATCATTGACCGTGCGGCGGGTGTTGATGTTCGCTCGGCGATTTGCGCATGGTGGTTGACGGTCATTAGCGAGAAAATGCCTAGCCCGAGGCCAAAAATGATCGTTCCTAATAGATACGCCAGCGGCCAGCCTTCGGAGAAATAGGTGAACGCGCCGTGCGTGACGTTGCCAAGGAAGCCGAGCACGGGAGACGTCGGCGGAAGAGGTGGCAGTACAGCAGGCGTTTCGTTGGCTACATCGGCCAACACTTGCGGCAACAACTGACGTTGAAGACACGTGGCAATCAGCAATTCCTGCAACTCTTCGCTTTGCGCTAATGCCGCGTCCCACTCGGCCATCTCGGATTCGTTCAAGTCGCCTTCGGCAAAACCGATCAGCAACCGGGCTAAGCGTTCATCCTCGGAAAGATCGCGAGTGGGGAGGTCAACCATTGGTCGGCCCTCCTTCCTCGCGCTCTCGGTTGATACATTCCTCTAACTGGCGATGGATGCGCATCAGCGACATGTAGACGGTGTCCACCTTGACGCCCATCCGCTGGGCAACCTCGCCGCATGGCAAACCTTCGGCGTAGCGATTGGCAAGCACTTGCCGAGCGTGAGGCGTGAGGCGATCGACGCATTTTCGCAAGGCGGCGATCAGGTCGGAGGCACCGGTCCCGTCGAGCGTTTCCCAGCGGCTTTCCAACAGATCTAGCACGGCATTGCTAAGCAGGAAGGGGCGATGCGACTTTTTTCGGATGGCGGCCATCGCCAGGTTGCGGCAGGTTCGCCGGGCCCAGGCTGGAAAATGTTGCCCATTCTCGATTTGGGCGCATTTCTGCAAGGCCACGACCGCCATGTCTTGCAGCACCTCTTCGACAACATGGTCGTCCCGGGCGATCTGCCAAGTATAAGCGCGCAGCTTATCCTGCTCACTGGTCAGCAGCCGCAATAGTGTTTCCTGGTCGATCGCCATGAAAAAGCGCTCCGAAGACGTGCCTTCATTCCATTATGTTTCGAGGAAATGAAATCTATACAATGCCTATGGGGGGGCTGTTGTGCATTTCACCCTATGGAACCGAGGGGCGGGCTGCCCAGGATCTTTGCGTAACTGCAAAAAGGGCGTTTTCAGCCGGATTTGTAGGGTGGGTCAAACAAGCCGATGTTCTGGTGGGGCTTCGGTCGCGGCAACTTGGTTTGCTTCCTTTCATGGTGTAGTGCAACGGTTGATCGGTTTGTGCAGCCCCACCAAGAATTTGTGCGACCTTGACCCACCCTACGAGAAAATGCGGGCTAATTGAACGCGGCAGGATTGCTGGGCAATGTTGGCGCAATAAAAAACGCCATGCCCGCTTCCACTGCGGACATGGCGTGATGTTTGGTTCGATGTTTTTTCGTATTTACCAGGTCTTGGTGATGCCGGGCAACGGGGCGGGATACTGGCCGTTGGGGCCAGGTTTGATCGAAGGCTCGGCGTTCCAGTCGCAAGGCTTGGGGCCCAAAACCAACTCGGATTTCATGGCTTGCTCCCAGGTAATTTCCTGGCCTGTGTAGCAAACCATCTGGGCCAAGATCGCCAACATCGTGCTGGTGCACATATAGTTGCCATTGTTGATCGACTTGCCGGCGCGGATGGCCTCGAACATTTCCTTATGTTCGACGTCGTACATATTGGCGGCCGGGCCTTTATATTGCCACGGATTTTCGCCTTCGATCCGCGGCTTGTTGGGCAGGAACGCGCGGCCCTTCGTGCCGAGGATCGTGTCGGAAGTGTCGTTGTAGCAGCCGAGCATGTCACGGGTGAAGCCGAACACGCGCACGCCGTTGGCATACTCGAACACCACGGCGTGGTGATCGAACTGGTCGCCGTACTTGGATTCGACCATGACTTGACGGCCGCCCATACCCCAGGCCTTGACCGGGGGCACGTCGCCCATTACCCAGGAGGCTTTATCAAGACTATGGACCAGTTGCTGGCCTGTCTGATCGCCCGAGAGCCAAGAGAAATGATACCAATTCTGGAACTGGTACTGCATTTCAGTCCACTCCGGCTTGCGTTCGCGGAGCCCGTAAGGCGTGCCGAGGTAGTTTTCCTGAATGGCGACGATATCGCCGATGGCGCCGTCCTTGATGCGTTTCATCGTTTCACGAACGCCGGGATCGGAACGCCAGCATAGGCCCGAGACGGCGCAGAGGTTCTTCTTTTTGGCCTCTTCGGCGGCAGCCATCGAGATCTTCAAGCCGGGCACGTCGACGCCGTGCGGCTTTTCGCAGAAAACGTGCTTGCCGGCGTCGATCGCCGCTTTTAGATAATGCGGATGGAAGTAGGGCGGAATGGCGATCAGCACGACGTCGACGCCGCTGTTGATCAGTTTTTGGTAACCGTCGAGACCCGTGAAGCAATGGGCGTCGTCGACGATCATTTGCTCGGGATACATTTTTTTGAGCCGTTCGCGGCTGTCCGCCAAATGGTCGGCGAACAGATCGGCCATGGCGACCATCCGCACGTCCTTGCCGGCGTTCATGGCGTTGGCGGCCGCACCGCTGCCGCGTCCGCCGCAACCGATCAAGCCGAACTTGATCACGTCGCTGCCCGCGGCATGTACGCTACGGGTCAACGATAGGGCGCTGTAAGCAGCCGCGCCTGCAATGGCGGATTGTTTGACGAAATCACGACGCGAACAGTTGGAGCTTTTGTCCTTCGACAGCATGAAAAATCTCCTCTTAGGATTTTGGAAATACCAAAGCAATGGGTCGCCGGTCGGCGACGGGGCGGGAATGTCAATTACTCTAAAATGAGTACGGCGGTTTCATTGGTAAAAGTAATTATAACACGAAAACCAGGCTGGAGCGAGTATGGCGAATTTCGGCGTCAGGAGAACTGCGAAGTTCTTGGCTACGGAGGAACCGTCATCCTGAGCGAAGCGAAGGATCTCGTTGGCTTGTATAGGCTCACATAGATTCTTCGCTATGCTCAGAATGACTGCTTATGGCGATGGTGCAGTTCTTCTTATCTCTTGTAATGGGCATCCATTGTTGAATTGTGGAAAACGCCGGTCGAGCGAATGGATGCCCCGCCTTGTATTCCTTGTACTTGCACTCTTTCACTGGTGAATGTAATTATGACTGGACTTTTGCAAACTGTGAAATGACATTGAAAAAGCGAGGTAATTTGGGTTA
>CAZNMP010000365.1:0-3598 GCA_964573875.1 uncultured Planctomycetaceae bacterium
AATCAACAAATCCCAAATCCTTTCATGGTTTTACCCTCGTCGAGCTTTTGGTCGTGATCACGATCATCGGTATTTTGATTTCCTTGCTGCTGCCGGCGGTACAGGCGGCGCGCGAGGCGGCACGACGTTTGCAGTGCAGCAACAATCTAAAGCAGATCGGTTTGGCCTTGCTCAATTACGAGGCGGCCCGAGGCGCGTTTCCGCCCGGTGGAGCCCCATCGGCCAAGGGCCTTTTCGGCACCTCGTGGATGATTGGAATCTTGCCCTATGTGGAGCAAGAAAACGTCTATAATCAGCTTGATTTCACAGGCGATTCGAGTAAATCTACCTATGGATCCACCGGTTGGCTGAGCGATGCTTTTTACAATCGCGGCATTCTGCAAAACATGCAATTCAGTTTCCTGAAATGTCCATCCAGCCCCTTGCCGACATTTGCCGCCGATGGATCGGCCGACGCCTTTATCGATGGTGCTCGAATGCCGATTCAAGGTTCTCACTACATGGGAATTTCCGGCGGCGGGCTAGGCGATGCTTACGCCGCCTTCTCGCGTGCAACGCAAGAGTGGTGTGCCGATGGAAATGGGCGGATCGGCACGGGCGGCGTGTTGGTTCGCGGCAAGGCGGTTCGCATAGCGGACATCGTCGATGGAACCAGCAACACGATGATCGTCGGCGAACAGTCCGACTGGTGCATCGATTCCTCGGGCGTCCAAAGAGACTGCCGCAGCGATTGCGGCTGCGGTTTTACTATTGCGGCGGGGGCAACCGATGCTGGTTGTGGTGACCGCGATTTCAATATTACGTGCGTTATTCACAGCATCGGGGAAAAATCGTACAACGCCATCGGCGTCGCAGGCAACTGTGGCCCAAATCGGCCGATTCAATCGGCACACTCCGGCGGCGCTACGGTTCTGTTGGCCGACGGTTCCGTTCATTTCCTCAGCAATAGTTTGAACATCACAACGCTTTACAATCTGGTTAATCGCAATGATCAAAGAGTCGTCGATGAATACTAAGCTAAGAATGCAGCATTGCAGCGCCGTTTCGCTGATGCTGCTCCTATTGGCTTTAACGCTTGTCGGTTGCGGTGCGGGTGAAGCAAAAGGCCGAATTGCCGGCAGAGTAACCTTTCAAGGTCAACCGGTGTCGGAAGGGATCGTTGTTTTTCGCGGCGCGGAAAAGAGCGTTCACATTACGGCCGAGCTACGATCCGACGGCAGCTACACTGTGGCCACGGCCAAGGGTGTTGGATTACCTCCCGGCACATATCAAGTGTGCGTTTGCCCTCCGGCGATCCACGTGCCTACGACGGTCGGTGGTGCGGCACCAAAAATCAAACAATATCCCAACATTCCGGCGAAATACCGCGATATCAAAACTTCCGGCTTGACGCTGACCGTGGAACTGGGCGATAATCCTTTTGACATCGCCATGTGAATTTTGTATCGACTGGTGGGGCTCGCTAACGCTTGGCCCACCCTACAAGATTTCGACCTGCCCTGCATGATCTTGCCCCACCGCACAAGATTTTGACCTACCCGATGCAAACTCTGTCCCGCCTTACGCAATCTTGCCACGCATTCTCTTGACACGAATCTAGGAGAAATACTATGGATCGAACGACAAAACTAATCGGCATTTGCCTGGTAATGCAGCTTGTCTTATACGTGTTGACAGTCTCTGGTTCCGAACCGGCTATTCCCACCGGTCATGCCATCGAACTCGAACAGCCGATCCTGGCAGCCGAGGAAGGACTGTTGTTGGGCAACGGCGATCTTTCGGTCAGCGTTTACCAAACGGCCGACAGTGTTGTTTGGCGATTCGGCAAGGGCGACGTTTGGGATCGTCGTCTTGACTTAAGCGACAACCCCAAGGCGACGCATATCCAGGAACTGGCGCACGGCATCGAAGTGGAAGGCTGGAAATGCGGCCCTTACGGCGGGCCTGTCGAAGCTTCGCGTGGAACGAAAGACGCGAAACGGATGCGGGAGATTTGCCAAGGCTCGTCGCCGAGTGAGTTCAAGCGGCCGTTTCCGTGTCCCAAGCCGGTCGGTGAATTGGCGTTGCATTTGCCGATCGATTTGCCCGGCATGAAGATCCATCAACAATTATTGATCGAAGAGGCAAAGCTGTTGATCGATTGTACGTGGTCGTCGGGCGTGAAATTGCATTTGGAATCGTTTGTTTCGCCCAAGCCAAATGTGCTGGCAGTGCAATGGAGGGTTGAAAATTGGAATCCGCAAACAAGGATGGGCAGCAAGCCGCCGGTTTGGTTTTCGCTCTACCGTTGGGCCGATCCAAGCGTCCAGAAGTTTCATGCCCAATTCTTTGCCAATTGCCGGCACGGGGCTTTTGGGGCTGACGCGTGGGGGAATCCAAAGGCCACGCCATTGCCGCCGCCTTCGATCAAGAAAGAAGGAAATCTTTGGACGATCGAACAGACATTTCCGCCCGATCCGCTTTTTAAGGACGGATTTCGCTATTGGCTTGCGCCTTTGGTATCGCCGGGCGTAATTATCGACCCTGTGGATATGAAGGCTGTGCAAGAGTCGCGGCTGCATATCCTGCCGGGGCAGGACGCGGCGAATTGTCAGCTTGAAGGACAGATTGCTGTGGCCGTCGCCACATCGAGTGATGCCGGCGGACCTTCGGAGGAGATGAAACGCATTCAGTCGCAATGGGGCGCACAACCGAAAGAAACGATCGCACGTTGGGCCGAGGAAAACCGCAAGGCAGCGTCCGATTTCTGGTCGCAATCGAAAGTGACGATTGCCGATCCGCTCTTGGAGAAACTTTGGTACGAAACATTTCATGCACGGCGTTGCACTTATCGCCGCGGCACGGTTCCGCCCGGGCTTTTTTTACCAAGCACGGTGCGCGACTATTCACACTGGCATGGCGATTATCATACCAACTACAACGTCCAAGAACCGTATTGGGGCGATTATACGGCCAATCACCTGGAGGTGGGCGACGCCTATTTCGACGCAATTGCCTTTGCGTTGCCCATCGGGCGCAAGATCGCCAAGGATTATTACGGATGCCGCGGCGCGTTCATTCAGCTTTCGGTGTTTCCGATCTTGGCCGAAGACGACCCCATGGGCGCGGTGCCGATGGGACGGATGGCCTATATGACCGGCTGGGCCATGAGCCAGTATTGGCAGCGATATCTTTATACGCTCGACAAGGATTGGCTCCGCACGACAGGTTATCCGGTCATGCGCGAGTGCGCCTTGTTCTACACCGATTTCATGAAGAAACGCGCCGACGGTTTGTATCATATTTTCCCGTCGAATCAGGGAGAGGACGGTTTTACGGGCAATGCTAAAGACTATATTGATCGGCCGCAGGTGATGCAGCACATGCGCTACTGTCTTCGCGCGGCGATTCGTGCCAGCGAAGCATTGGGGGTGGACGAAGACTTGCGCATTCAATGGAGAGACAGGCTCGATCATGCGGCGGGCGACGATGGCAAACCGCCGCTTGCGTTGACCGGCCTGGAGAAAGAGTGTTACGAGGCCGGTCCGCCGGAGTTTGGCAATGGGCCGCCCCATCAACCCCAACCGGAGGAATTCGACCTGCCCCCCTTGCCGGAGCC
>CAZNMP010000366.1:0-3576 GCA_964573875.1 uncultured Planctomycetaceae bacterium
GTTGGGCTTCGACTCGATGGCAATCTTAATGCCCGCATCATGCTTCAACATCGCGTTGAGAGCTTCCACCAAATAACGATGAGAATCCAAAGCGTTCTTCGACTCGCGGATGTACGTGCCTTCGCGGGCAAGCCAGAGAACGATCAGCTTGGTGCCCAGGGCATTGGCAATGTCGATGGTCCGCTTCGTGCGGTCGATGGCCCAACGACGGCACGCGGGATCATTCGATGTGTAACCGCCGTCGATCCCATTGGGATGTTCCCAAAGCCGCGGCGCAACAAACTCGGCGACAAGACCGGCGTCGTCAAGCATTTTCTTCACTTCCGCGGCCTTCTTCACCGTATCGGCCGCCGAAAGATTCTCCATGTCGGGCACGGCGTCGTCGTCGTGAAACTGCACGCCGTCGAAACCGAGTTGCTTATACATGCCCAACTTGTGCGTGAACGATAACGACGGCCGGACCGTCGGCCCGAACGGATCGGCGCCTTCGTGAATGTTCCAGGGGCCAAACGAGAAACGATAATTGTTCGCCATGAAAAAAGTACCTCTTAAGAAAGATGTTGTAGTTTACACGATCAGCCACCTAGTGTACCAGAAGAAAATTATACAAATGGATAAAAGTTTTATATTTTTGGACATTTCCCAACAGAAGGCTGCCAACCTCTGGTTCCGAAACAACAATCATTCCGATCCGAACGGCATCGCCTCCACCCCGCGCATGAGGGGGGCACCTCTCTTCTGATCGCCGCATCAGCCGCAACATGCTCTTGCCATCCCTGCCGACCGTTATCTGGACTTAGGCCCCTCGGAGTGCTATGCTAAAGATCCCCTTTGCTGGCGCTGGCCGACACATATCCATCATTATCATTCCTAGCAATTCCAGGAGAGATCATGCAATTCTCACGACGCAACCTCTTGAAGTTGGGCGCCGGCGCGGCAGCCCTGTGGACCGTCGGCGCGAATCCCTCGCGTTTGTTCGCCGAAGATACCAAGAAAAAAATTCCCATCGGGTTGCAGCTTTATTCTCTACGCGAGGTGGCCGCCAAGGACGTGCCCGGCACGATTGAAACCGTCGCCAAAATGGGCTACCAAGGCATCGAGTTCGCCGGCTATCACGGTCTGAAGGCCGAAGAGCTTCGCAAAATCCTCGACAAAAACGGTCTGAAGTGCTGCGGCTCGCATACCGGCATCGAAACCCTGACCGGCGACGCCCTGAAAGGCACCATCGAATTCCACAAAACGCTCGGCAACAAGTTCTTGATTATCCCTTGGTTGCCGCCGGCGTTCATGGGCTCGCTTGCTTCGTTGGCCGACACGGCGAAACTGCTCACCGAGTTGGGCGACAAGGTCAAGGAACACGGCATGCGCGTCGGCTATCACGCCCACGGTGGTGACTTCAAGCCCGTGGCCGATCGGATTCCCTGGGAAGTCCTTTTCGCCAATGCAGGGCCGAACGTGGTCATGCAACTCGATACCGGCAACTGCATCGACGGCGGCGGCGATCCCGTTGCCATCTTGAAGAAATTCCCCCATCGCTCGGCCACCATCCACTTGAAAGAACACGGCGGACCGGCCAATGCCGTCGTCGGCGAAGGCACCGTGCCTTGGAAAACCGTTTTCGAGCTTTGCGAAACCACCGGCGACACCGAATGGTACATCGTCGAGCAAGAAAGCTATCGCGGCTCGCCCTTTGAAAGCGTCAAGCTTTGCATCGATAATCTCCGCAAGATGGGAAAATGATTGCATCATGGCGGACGCTACTATCAGCGCGGCGGGAATTCGCATCGTTAAATTGCTCGTTGGCAACCCGCCGCAAACGGTCACCGATTTGATCCAGGCTGCCGGTGTAACACGCACCGCCGTAACCGAACAACTTAACGAATTGGTTGCGGCCGGTTTCGTCGAACGCGAGACCGAGCGGCTTTCCGGTCGAGGGCGGCCGCGCCACCTTTATCGCGCTACCCAAGCCGCAATGGTTTTGCTGTTCGCCAATAACCAGCGCCTCGTGGTGCCCGCCATTTGGCGGGCGATCCGTGATGTGGGCGGCGAAAATCTGTGCCAAAACGTGCTCAAACAAGTCAGCCGCTCGCTGGCCGAACACTACAGCGCCAATATCACCGCCAAACAGCCCCTGGATCGGCTGCGGCAGTTCATCGACCTGCTGACGGCCGAGGGCGGACTGATCGAGGCCGTCGAAGACGCTCAAGGGCAACTGCTGCTGCACAAGCGCAGTTGCCCTTTTATCAGCATGGTCGATCCGCAACGCAGCATCTGCTTCATCGATCAGGAAGTGCTCAAACAAGTGGTCGGGCGGTCGATCCGCCAAACGGCTTGCCGCCATGAAGGCGATCCCTGCTGCTCGTTTGAAATCATGGATGAGTAAAACAACAGTTCCAAGCGAAATAAGGGGACCGGCTTATCGCCACAAGCGTCTATCAAAAGGAACAATCCTGGTTCCCAAGCTCCAGCTTGGGAACCTCCAGGCAACTCCACGCGGCCGGAGCTTCGGTACAAGATAAGTCTCTTTCATAGACGTTTTTAGCTTCTTCTCTTCGTTTCAGAATGACGGACCAAACGCATGGCTTGGCAAGATATTCACGGACACGACGATGTTGTCGAGCAGTTTCGCCGTGCCCTCGACCGGCGACGGTTGGCCAGTAGTTTTTTGTTTGCCGGCCCTGCCGGAATCGGCAAACGCACCTTCGCTCTGAAACTGGCCCAGGCGATGCTCTGCCAAACACGGCCCGAAGAACAACTGGAACCTTGCGGAACGTGCCCTTCCTGTACGCAAGTTGCCGCCGGCACCCACCCCGATCTCGACATGGTCGGCAAACCGGACGACAAATCCTTCATCCCTCTGGAACTGCTTGTCGGCGACCGCGAACACCGGCGGCGCGAAGGACTTTGCCATAATATCGCCATGAAACCGTTTCTCGGCGGCCGAAAAATCGCCGTGATCGACGATGCCGATTATCTCAATGCCGAGGGCGCGAATTCCTTGCTGAAAACCTTGGAAGAACCGCCGCCGCGCTCGGTGCTGATCCTGATCGGCACCAGCCCCCCCAAGCAACTGCCGACCATCCGCTCACGATGTCAACTGATCCGTTTCCAACCTTTGTCGTCCGAAATCGTCGAACAATTATTGCTTGCCAAAGGCTTAGCAGCAGATCCGGCTCAAGCTCGACGACTTGCGCAATACAGCGAAGGCAGCATCCAAAGAGCCTTGGAACTGGCGGATCCCGAGTTATGGACGTTTCGCAATACCTTGCTCGAAAAACTCTCCGAGCCGATGCTTCGCAGCGTTGAACTTTCTCGAACCGTAGCGGCATTCGTCGAAGAGGCCGGCAAGGAAGCGCCCGCCCGGCGCGCTCGGTTGCGGCAAGTAGTCGCTTTCGCGGCCGAATTTTATCGCCAACTGCTCCGGGCGCAAAACGGCGTTTGTGCTTCAGACGATATCGAACTGCATAACTTCGTCAATTGCTCTCTTCAAGCGGACTCGAACAACACGGAACGTTCCTCCTTCCGGCTCGACCGTTGCCTCGATGCTGCCGCCCAAATCGATCGCAATGCCAACCA
>CAZNMP010000367.1:0-3549 GCA_964573875.1 uncultured Planctomycetaceae bacterium
CGACCGGACGCGGTTCGAGTTCCCTCAAGGCGTCACGGTCGTCGTCGGCCCTAACGGATCGGGCAAATCGAATGTCGTGGACGCCATCAAGTGGGCGCTGGGCGAGCAAAGCGTTAAAAGCCTGCGCGGCCGCGAGATGGCCGATGTGATTTTCAACGGTTCCGGCACGCGCCGGGCGATGAACGCCGCCGAAATCACGCTGACGTTCGACAACTCGAAACATTTGCTGGCCGTCGATGCGCCGGAAGTCCAAATTACTCGGCGCGTCTACCGCAGCGGCGAGGGCGAATATCTGGTCAACCGGAATCCGTCTCGGCTCCGCGATATTCGCGATTTGCTTTCCGGCACCGGCATGGGCACGCAAGCCTACAGCGTGATCGAGCAGGGGAAAGTCGATGTTTTGCTGCAATCCTCGGCCAAGGACCGCCGCGTGATCTTCGAGGAAGCCGCCGGGATCAGCCGCTTCAAAATCCGCAAACTCGAAGCCCTGCGGCGGCTCGAACGTGTGCAGCAAAACTTGCTCCGATTGTCGGATATCGTCGATGAAGTGGAAAATCGTTTGCGCGGCGTGCGAAATCAAGCCGGCAAGGCGCGCCGCTATAAGGAATATGCCGACCGCTTGCAAGAATTGCGAACACAAGTCGGCCAAGTCGATTGGAAACGCCTGACCGGCCGGCTTCTCGAATTGGAAGGCGAGCTGCAAGCCCTTCGCGACGATCGCGATGCAGCCGCGGCCGAAGCCGAACAGTTCGAGGCCCAACTTCTCGAAATTGACGCCGATGCCGCACAAATCACTGAGAAAATCCGCGAGTCGGAATCGCAAATCGCCGCCAACCGCGAACGTATCGCCGCCGCCGAATCGACCATCGAACATCAACGCGCCCGAAGCCTCGATTTGGAACAGGAGGTAAACCGCTATCGTCGTCAACTCGCGGCCATGAACACGCGTGCCGGCGACGTTCAGCAGCAATTGCAAGAAACGGCCGACGCAACGCAAGCGGCCGAGGAAAACTATCGCGATACCGCCAAACGCTTGGCCGAAGCCGAACGCGGTTTGACCGAAACCATGACGTCGCTCGACCGTTTGCGAGGCGAAAATCAACAGCGACGCAACGCCCACATGCAGCAGATGCGTCAAGCCGCCGCATTGGGGAACGAAATCAGCGCGCTCGAAAGCCAAGCTGCCGCCGCAACCGCCGCGCAACAACGTTGCACCGAGCGGATCGGCGAACTCAACCGCACGCTGGACGCCCTGCAACAGGAACTCGATCAGTTACGCCATACGCACGAGCAGGCGACGGCAGCAACCGAGCGATCGGCCCATCGAGCAACCCAGGCTCAGGAACTTCTTACCGAACTTCGACGGCGGCAAAGCGACGAGCAAAACCAACTATCGGAACTGCGGCAGCGCCATAGTGCAACGGCCGAGCGGGCCGCGGTTTTAGACGAACTCGTGCGCCGGCACGAAGGTTTGAGTGCGGGCGTCAAGGAAGTTCTGGCTCGGGCAACCGATCCCGCCGATGTCGTGTTTCGCTCGGTTTGCGGTTTGGTGGCCGACGTCTTCCATGTAAGCGTGGAAGCGGCGCCGCTCGTAGAAATCGCATTAGGCCAGGCTTCGCAACACGTCGTCGTGAATCAAAGCGTCGAGCTGCTCAACTTTCTGCAATCCGAATCCAGCCGTCTGGGCGGCCGAGTCGGTTTCCTCTGGCTCGACTTGGGCGTTCCCACCTCACAGAGCGAGTCGCCCGGTTCGCCGAATTTAGAAGGGCGTCAGGGCGTCTTGGGCCGGGCCGACCGCTTCGTCGAAACGGAATCTCGATTCGTTCCATTGGCCCAACGTTTGTTGAGCCACACATGGTTCGTCGAAAATCTGGCCCACGCTATGCAAATGGCCCATTCCTTCGGCCGTGGATTGCGCTATGTCACGCTGTCGGGCGAATTGCTCGAACCCGACGGCACACTGGTCGTCGGCCCGCGAAACGCCTCGACCGGACTTATTTCGCGACGCAGCCAGTTGCGAGCTTTGCAGTCGCAATTGATCGATTCGCAGGCGGCGATTGATGCGGCCCAACAAAATCTTGCCGCCTTGGCCGAACAGATTGCGGAACAACAAATTCAAGTCGATCAGTGTAATTCCGAACATCGGCAAGCGGTGGATGCGCTGGCCGATATTCGTTTTGCCGTCACTACGACCGAGGAACGCCGTTCGCAGTTCAGCCATCAGTGCGTTGCGTTGGAAGCCGAATTGCAGGCGGCCGACGTTCAGCACGACAACGCACAGCAATGTCTGACCGAGGCACGCGAAAAACGCATTCAAATGGACGCCGGGCTGGCCGAAATGGAGTCGGCCTTGGCGGCCTTGGGACAACAAATCGAATTGCTCGAAGCGCGCCGCGCGGCCGCCGGTCGCGAAACAACCGAAATTAAAGTCGATCTGGCCAAATGCGAAGAACGGTTGCGCAACTTCCGCGCCCGGATGAAACAGTTCGAGGAAACCAAGCAGGAACGTTGCCGCGCGATTAACGAGTCTCGCGATCGCTTGGCCGAATGCATCGAACGCGGCGAGGCTTCCCAGCGAAGCATCTTGCAAGCCGAGGCCGAAGTGGCCGACCTCTATCTCCGCAAGGAAACGTTCGCCTCGCAAACCGTCGTGCTTATCAATCAACGCGAGGAATTGGCCCAACGCCGCGCGGATCTGAACGCCGAGACGCAAAAAATCCGCAGTCGCACCCGAAAGCTGGAAGAGAAAATCCACTCGCTCGATTTGGCAGTCAATGAGGTCCGGCTCGAACGCAATGCCCTGGCCGACCGCATGCGCGAGGATTACGGCATTGAACTCTCCGCCCTGGAACAAGAACCCAGCGGCGACGAGCAGCGCCAACGCGAGGAAGTTCAGCAGGAAATCGAAGAGCTTCGCCAGAAAATCAACAACCTGGGCAATGTAAATCTCGAAGCGCTCGACGAACTCGATCAACTCGAATCACGCCACAAAACGCTGGCCGACCAGTTCCAAGACCTCTCGTCGGCCAAGGGCTCGCTCGAAAAAATCATCGAACGGATCGACGCCGACAGCCGGCGGCTCTTCTCCGAAACGCTGGAAGTCGTGAAGGGACATTTCCAAACCTTGTTCCGCGACCTGTTCGGCGGCGGACATGCCGACATTATCTTGGAAGAGAACGTGGACATTCTCGATAGCGGCATCGAAATCGTCGCCCGGCCGCCCGGCAAGGAGCCGCGCAGCATCTCGCTCTTAAGCGGCGGCGAAAAAACGATGACTTGCGTGGCGCTGTTGCTAGCAATTTTCCGCAGCCGGCCCAGCCCTTTCTGCGTGTTGGACGAAGTAGACGCCGCGTTGGACGAAGCCAATATCGACCGCTTCACCAAGGTGATCCAAGGCTTCTTAGCCTGGACCCAATTCATCATCGTCACACACTCTAAAAAGACGATGACCTGCGCCAACACGATCTACGGCATTACGATGCAAGAGTCCGGCATCTCGAAGCAAGTCTCCGTCCGTTTCGAGGACGTCAGCGACGACGGCCACATCCT
>CAZNMP010000368.1:0-3539 GCA_964573875.1 uncultured Planctomycetaceae bacterium
GATAAGCGCGGATTTGTTGCGTGATACCGCCTTTTTCGTGAGCCGCCACGTCAATGCCGATAATCCGATCCAAAAGCGACGTCTTCCCGTGGTCAACGTGCCCGAGGAACGTCACGATTGGCGGACGCGGCTGAAGTTTCGACGGATCCTCTGCTTCTTCAATCGATTCGATGACTTTTTGCTCCAAATCGACGGGCCGCTGGAAGTTCACCGATACGCCGAGTTCGCTGGCCAAAAGCTCGGCCATGTCGGGATCGAGCGTGGCTGCGATATTGCTCATCGTGCCCAATTCAAGCAGCTTGCCGAGAATCGTGCGAGCGGGAACGCCGATGGCTTCGGAAAAACTTCGGACGGTGCAGGGCAATTCGAGCGTCACGTTTTCGCGGCGCGGGGCAGCCGTATTGGTGCCCGTCCGCTTGATGCGGATCTTTTTCCGAAGCGGTGAAGCGGCAGTGTCTTCTTCGCCCTCTTCCGGTTTACGTCGATGCACGCTGGCTGTTTTTTTGCGTTTAAGCTGCCGTTGTTCGCGGCCGCCCAGTGTGGCGCCCGCGCCTTCTTCCTCGCGTTCAACCGGCAACATGACCGAACGGCTGGCGCGGCG
The DNA here is from genome assembly GCA_964573875.1 of uncultured Planctomycetaceae bacterium. GTDB lineage: Bacteria > Planctomycetota > Planctomycetia > Pirellulales > Thermoguttaceae > CAYWGR01. Next base: position 602 of record CAZNMP010000368.1, read on the forward strand.
CGATCGTTCGCGGCCGGTGGCCGGCAACGGCACTTCGAGCAATTCATTCGGTGCAATCGGCGCGGGCCCCTTGCCGCGCGGACCTGCTTTGGCAGCCTGTTCGGCGGCAATACGTTTTTGCTCGTGCTTACGCAGATGCTCGGATAGCGGTTTGGTGCCCGCTTTGCCGGCACGAATGGCATCCTTGGGTAGTCTGAGGTCGGGCTTTTGCGGAGCCGGCTCCGACGACTTGCGGCGAAGAGGCTGCTTGCCCGACGTCGGCATCGGCGCCAAACGAACCGCCGGCCCGCGATCTTTCTCGCGCACCCGGTCTTCCGGTTTCTTGGTTTCGGGCCTTTTCGGCTCGATCCGTTTGATCTGCGGCTTTTTTTCCTCGGGCAGTTTGAATTCAAACTTGCGATCCAGAGGCTTCTTTTCTTCCGCAGGCTTTTCCTCCGGCGCTTTTACCTCGGGTTTCTTCACCTCGACGGGTGGCGGAATCACCTCGGGTAATTTGACCTCGACCGGTTTTTCCTCGACCGGCTTAACGACCGGCGGTTCGGGAACAACGACCGCGGGAGGCGCCGGCGGCTCTTCCGGTTTCTTTCTCAATAGAGGCGGTTTTTCAGGCCGCGACGGCAAAACGGGGATGCGGGTATGCGATACTCCGCCCGGTGCAATGTAATCTTCACGGCGAAATGCCGGCGTTGCACCGCCGGCCAAGGCTTCAGGCTGACCTGAAGGAGATGGGCGCCCGGGGGCTGGACCACCCAGACGGCCTGCCTTGCCGCTGTTCATAAAGGCCGTTACTTTGGCCATTTCCTCGTCGGTCAGGCTGGCCAGCGCAGAGCCTTTCCCCGTGACGCCTGCTTTGGTGCAGATGTCGACCAACACCTTGCTGTCGAGCTTCAGTTGTTTTGCTAGCGCGTAGATGCGGATGGGCAAAGGGCCGCTCCCTGTGGTAAATTGCGTCGGGCTGTAGGTAATCGCGGTCGAGCGTGGATTCTCCCTTACGAAGCGGTGTCATGCGACGACTCCGCGGGGCTTTCCACGGCCTGGTCCTCGGCCGTTTGTTTGTTTGTATCGGTTGTCTCTGGAGCGGCAGCCTGCTCGATGATTTCCGCAGGTTGACCGTCGGCATAATATGCCGGTTGGGCCGCGGCATCTTCCGCCGCTTCCGCTGCTTCCAGACGTTCTTGTTCTCGTTGTTGACGCCGCTGATCGGCGGCGGCACGTTCGGCCTCGCCTGCCTTTATTTCGGCCTGACGCACAATGACGTCGACTTGCTCGGCCGTAAGACCGCCCATCTCCATGAGCGCATCGGGCTCGATCACCGAAAGGTCGTCATACGAAAGGAATCCTTCGCCGACCAAACGTTCGGCCAATTCCGATTCGACGCCGTCGAGCGAGGAGAAGCCGCCGACGGCTTGCTCGATCTGCTCGTCCAACTCCTCGCGGGTCATGATTTCGATGTCCCAACCGCAGAGCTTGCTGGCCAAGCGGACGTTTTGGCCCCGGCGGCCGATGGCAAGCGAAAGCTGATCCTCTTGGACAAGCACGATCGCGCGCCCCAGCATCTGGCAAAGGATTACTTCCTCGACCTCGGCCGGTTGCAGGGCGTTGGGGATCATTACCTGCATGTCATCACTATAGCGGACAATGTCGATCCGCTCGCCGGCCAACTCATCAACAATATTTTTGATACGATTACCGCGAACGCCGACGCAGGCCCCGACGCAATCGACGCGCTGATCGGTGCTGCTGACGGCTACTTTGGTGCGATAACCGGGCTCTCGCGAAATCGCGCGGATTTCGATCACGCCTTCCGCGATTTCGGGAATTTCTTGTTCAAACAACCGCTGAACCAATTGCGGCTTGGTCCGGCTTAAAATGACTTTGACGCGGCTCCCTGACTTCTTCACCTCGTAAACCGTGGCGCGGACGCGCTCGTTGGCATGGTGCGATTCGCCGGGTATTTGCTCGCCTTTGGGCAGTATCGCTTCGACATTGGCCAGCGATACTGTGGCGGCTCCGCCTTCATAGCGCTGAATGACGCCGGTGACCAACTGACCTTTCAGATCGTCGTATTCCGCACACAAGGCGTCGCGCTCCGCCTCGCGGATTTTTTGAATCATGACCTGCTTGGCGGTCTGAGCGCCGATCCGTTCGGCCATTTCGGCCGGATCCATCGGCACGCCGTTGTGGCTGCCCTGAATCGAACCATTCGAGCGGTCGATCTGGACAACAACCTCTTCGTCCTCTCCATAGTGCTTCTTGGCGGCGGAAATTAACGCCGCTTCGATGCCCTCGAAGACGATTTCCTTATCGATATTCTTGTCGCGGTGGATTGCATCCACGACACGAAGAAGTTCGTTGGGATCCATTCGCTCTCACTTTCGATTACTTATAAAAACACGCTCCCCACCCCGCTCGACCCCAAAAAACGGCCGAGACGCTGCAAAATCTTACGAGAACACAAGTTAGTGGTCTCGACAATCAAGTAAGCATACCGGTCAGCCCAAGGGGTGTCAAGCCGACCAACTTTGCAGACTTCCTTACTCCTGATTGCATAGGATTTTATGTTTATTTAGGTAAAATATACCACAATAAGCTTACGTCATGGATTGGGCTCAAATATAACCCCGCAGTGGTATAGGTAGGTAAGAATACTGCCCTATATGGTTATGTTTATAATGGTACAATAATATCCACTATTTTGTGTACATCCTTTGTGTTATCATCTATGGAGCAGGACGGGATCTGTTTAGCAACCAAGCTTTAATATTTACTCTATACGGGGGGTGTTAAGCGGGAGCGTGGCCAAGAATTTCGCCAACCGTAGAGAAGCAACCAACGCATTTTCGCGCAATTGGTACATATCTTTCGCACTGGCCGGCCTGCGCCCGATCGAGCCTAAAGCGGCGCCCAACTGGGCCGCACCGCTTTTTTGCGCCAAGAG
>CAZNMP010000369.1:0-3531 GCA_964573875.1 uncultured Planctomycetaceae bacterium
ATCACATGGATAGGACTATACACCTTCGTCCTGTTTCAATTCTTCGACGGCATCTATGAGACGCTGCGCATTTTTTGGGCTTTTAAGTAAATACGCCGTCTCCGTCAACAACTCATTAGCCACACTTGTTGTTGTCGCTTTCCTCCACAAATACACCCCCAGCAGCACAATCACCAACGACAGCATCTGTACGCCAACGGCCTCGGAAACGGCCTGTGTACACCATGCCGTGAGATACAGCGCGACGATCAACCATTGCAACCGCCGAGCTAAACCGCACGACGAAACCGCTAAAAATACGGCCGGAATCAGCAATGTCGTGTCGTAAATCGCGATGTGAGGGCTCAGCACCGGCGTCCAGGCCAAAGCCGACGCCCAGGCGATTCGCCAATCGGTCGAACGTCGCCATGTAATCCAAAGAACCATCGCCCCTGACAAGAATAGTGCTGCAACAAGCACCATCGCCCACGGTTGCGGATGATAGAACACCGGATAAATCGCCGCGCGAAGGTCTACATACTTCCAAGGCTTCAGCGATTCCGGCGCGGCGTTTCGGACCGCTGCATATTTCGTTAAAAACCGCGCGTATTGCAGACATCCTTCGACCCCAACCGCCCAAATCGAAACGAACAGTACCCCCAGCCCGCCGATCAGCAAGCCGAGCAATACGCGAAACGATTTCGTAACGACGAGCATCGGCCCTAGCAACAGCAAAAGCGTGGGCTTGAATGCCAAAAACGCCAGAACCACGCCCGCTCCGACAGGCCGCTGACGTTGTTGGAAATAGATGGCCAACGAGACCGCGAAAAGTACCATTGCCGAGGTTTGCCCCCCGGCCCAGCCTTCGATCAAAAAAGGTGCAAACGAAAACGCCGCAAGCATCGCCGTTGCACGATCGCCTCCAAGCGGCTCGCCGCAGCTCTTCCAAAGCAGCGCAAGACCAGCCACACCCAGCATTGTACCGATCACAAGCCAGAGCAAATAAGACCACGCAAACGGCAACAGCGCCAAAGGTCGATATAAAACAGCCAAAAACGGCGCACTGGGATAGACGAGCAACCGGTTGTCCGACGCGGCCGGGACGATTTCATGGTATCGTCGTTCCTGCTCTGCCAAATCGTACAACCTGCTCGGATCTGAATTCAGGATTTGGCCGGCCATGTAATAGGCTGCGTAATCCCCGCCGAACTCCGGCCCAAACGACGTGACGCCGCCCTGTTGCGTGGCGAAATTGTATGCCACCAACAACAGCGTGCAGGCGATCATGCCGACTGCCAAGAATCGTACTCTGGAGGGGGTAACGAGATGCATATCTAATACGTAGCACACAGAAGTGGGGGGATTTCGCTTATTACTCCCAGATTTCTAGCGTTCTGTTGTCAATCTGATTCTCGCGGTGTATCATTTATGCGTCTTTACACACCATTATTCGTCCGAAAGGGCAGCTCTTGTCAAAAACCACTCCCGCCCGCGATCCAGAACCAAAAATCGCCTTGCCGACCAATCCCGATTGGCTCGCCGCCGCTGCTTGGTTGCTGCAACAAGCCACGCAAGCTGAAGATGTCCGCAGCCTTTTGCAGACGGGCTTTTCCAGCTTCGCATCCATTTTCGGAGCCGACTACATCGCCCTAGCGGTGCCCGACGCCGGCCGATGGCGTCCGATTGCCGAATGGGGAATGGTTAAGCCGTTGCCCCTCGATCTGCTGGCCGAAACGCTCGATATCGACGCGGTCCAGATTCAGAACAGTTGGGCGACCGCTCCCCTGTCGCCTCGATCCGCGCAAGGAGAAGTCCTGGCCCTGCATCTTCCTGCCGTGTCACCTTCGCAAGCCGCGTCGGAAGCCAAAAACGCCGCTGCACTTCGCACGGCCCTAGAGCAATTCACTCCGATCGCCCATCGCGCCATCACGGCAGTCCGTCGCCGTGCAAGCGACAGCAACCGGCTTCGACGGCTGGAAACTATGCTCGAAATTGCCGACCAGTGGAACCAAACCCGGGAGCTCGAGCCGCTGCTCACGCAAATGGCCGAGGCCGCCACCCGACTCCTCAGCGCCGATCGAGCAAGCATCTTTCTTTGGGATCGCCCGAATCATATCCTTGTCGGCCGCCCGGCTTTGGGACTTCCCAACGGCGAGCTGCGCATCCCCGACAATCGCGGCGTGGTGGGCGAGGTGATCCAAACCGGGCAGCCACGACGTGTCGATGCCGCCGCCGAGCCGAAGGCCGTCGATCGACACGTCGATGCCCAGCTTCACTACCAAACACGCACCCTCTTATGCGTTCCTTTACGCGGACGCGGCGGCGAGCTGTTCGGCGCGTTCGAGTTGATCAATAAGCTCGAAGGCGTTTTTACGAAAGACGACGAAGACGCGCTTGTCGAACTGGCGGCTCATGCCGCCGTGGCCTTGGAAAACGCCCAGGACCGCCGACAACTGCTGGCAGCCAAGCATCAAATCGCCGAAACGGCGGCCGAAAACGTGCGAATGATCGGCCAAAGCCCGGCCGTCGAGGCCCTGCGCTCGATCATCCGCCGCGTGGCCGATACCGATCTCGCCGTGCTGATCACGGGCGAAAACGGCACCGGCAAAGAGGTTGCCGCTCAGTCGATCCACTATCTAAGCCGTCGTCGCGATCAGCCGTTTATCGCGGTCAACTGTGCCGCCATTCCTGAAACGCTGGCCGAAAGCGAACTGTTCGGCCACGAGAAAGGCGCGTTCACCGACGCCCGCGAAATGCGACAAGGCAAGTTCGAACTCGCCGCTGGCGGAACTCTGTTCCTCGACGAGATCGGCGACCTTAGCCTCGGCAGTCAGGCCAAGCTTCTGCGCGTTCTGGAAGAAAAGGTTTTGGTCCGGGTCGGCGGTTCGACCCCCATCCACACCGACGCGCGGCTGCTGGCCGCCACGAATCAAAACTTGGCCGAACTGGTCCGAGCGAAACGCTTTCGCGAGGATCTTTACTTCCGCCTGAACGTGGTCGCCATCGACCTGCCGCCGCTCCGCGAGCGAGGCAATGATATTATGATGCTTGCCGAGCATTTTTTGAACGATTTTTGCCGCCGCGCGCATCGAAAGACACCCCAGCTCACCTCGGCCGCGAAAAAACGGCTCCTCGAACACCCTGGCCGGGCAATGTCCGCGAGCTACGTAATCTAATGGAGCGGCTCGCCTACCTTTCGACCGAAGACCGCGTCGAGGCCGAGGATTTAGCCTTCATCCTTTCGCCCCGCGGCCAGATGCCATCAGCCATCCAGGGGAATTACACCCTGATGGACGCCACCACCCGGTTCCAAACCGAGTATATCCGCCATTTAATTGAGCAAAGTGGGGGGAATATGAGCCTCGCCGCCGCCCGGCTCGGCCTCCACCGCTCGAACCTTTACCGAAAAATGCGCCAACTCGGCATGGAGGCCCCTTGAAACCCCGGCCGATATCCGTAAGATAAAACCATTCCCAGCCATCCGGCTGCGGAAAACCGCCTCCTTAGCTCAATTGGTCAGAGCATCTGACTCTTAATCAGAGGGTTTGGGGT
>CAZNMP010000370.1:0-3523 GCA_964573875.1 uncultured Planctomycetaceae bacterium
CGGCCGTGCGGGCATACTGGACTGCCTCGTCCTTCTTGCCGGCCATGTCGCACATTTTTGCATAGGCGCCCAGGGCCATGATAGCTTTGACCGAAAGGTTGGCATTGTGGGCCAAGTGTCCGGCGAAATCGTCGGTGCAAAGCTGGTTCGGCGGATCGAGCCCCTTTTCCTTGCGGTACGCTGCCCAGCGGGCCAGATGCGTCCAGTATTTATTGACATAGGCCGTGTTGCCGTCGAGTTGGCAGATCACGGCCGCGATGATCAGCATATTGCCCGACTCTTCGACGGGCATCTGGTTCTCTTCGGTTTTTTCGCCGCCGCCGTAGACCTGACCGTTGGCCTTGGGATAGGTGCCCAGGTCGTGCGGAGCAAAGGGGAACTTCCAGCGGTCCATCGCGGCGTAGTCGAACACCGGCGTGACCGAGGCCTTCAGCAGATCGTTGCTTAAGAACATGAAAATCGGCGCGGCCGGATAGATCACATCGACCGTGGCGATGCAGCCGTTGCTGAAGCATTCCTTCGAGAACAACAGCGGACGGCCGTCGGGCGCTGCGGCCAACTTGTGCCCGCCGATGGCTTGGCGATAGCTCAAGGTGCACAGATTGGCGTAGCCTTCGCCGCCTGCGCGGGTCAGATCGGCCACGAGCTTCTCGTCGAACGTTTTGCACCGTCCGGCGAGATCGGCAAATTGTTTTTCAGCGACTTGGAGAAGCTCGGCCGCCTCCATGCCGTTGCGACGCCAATAGGGCCGCAGCTTTTGGCCGAGATACTCGATGCTGTAGATGTCGTCGTAGGCAAGCATGAGATGGCGGGCGACCGATTGCCCGCCGACTTTGCCCAAGTCGAACGCATAAGCGGCCACAGGGAATTCGTCCTTCACGGCTCGCGGCATCCGCGTGTCATCGCCTTCGGGCAAGCGGCCGCTCTTGGCAAACGCATCGCGGACCTTCTCATCTTGGGCGATAACGCTGGATAGACCGTCGGCCGTCGGGGCGGCCACGTAGAGATAACCCCAATCGATCCGCAGATCATCGCCCGCCTTTTGTAGAACCGGTTGATCCTGCGAGCCGATGCGAAGAACCTTCAGGCCGGGCACTTCCGGACGCGACCAGACCACTTTTTGGTCGGGCGTGTTGACGACCAACTCGGCCGAGTTGTCGTAATAGAGCGAAACCTGATGCTCTTGGTTGTCGAGCGATCGAACGTCCCACGACAGATACGTCACGGGGCGGGAAAGCACGTCTAAGTCGTTCGGAAGCACGGGTGTCGTAAACGTGAGCGTCAGATGGATGCCGGCCTCTTTGAATTCATAGATCGTGCGCGTGGGCAGAATCTTGAGGTTGGTCTGGTACATTGCCGGAAGCTCTTGCGGCTTCGCACCCATGATGCGGAACGCCTTGCCGTCGATCCGCACCATGCCGCATAGCGCGTGAATCGCGCCGCCGGTCCAATGGCGCGTCATGCTTTCGGCCAACTTGTCGCTCGGCGACCAGATGCTGAAGTAAGGATCGTGGACAACCAGCGGCACGGCAGGCGCGCGGGCCGCGGGCTTGAGCGTCACTTCCTGAACGATGCCCACATCGATGTTTTGCCCGCCTTCGCGATTGTGGCAGTGGACGGCCATCAGGTTCTTGCCGGTTTTCAACGCCGCCAAACCCTCCGGCGTGATAACAACTTCCTCGTAGTCGGTCACATAATCCGTCAACTTAGCGGCCAAGACGCCGTTGATATACACTTCGGCGTCTTCGTCGTGGTGCATGTAGAGGACGGGCTTCGGATAACGCTCTCTATCGAAATCGAATTCGCGGCGGAGCCAGATGTCGCCGGTTTTCCATTCCGTGCCCACGACGGCGCCGAGCGTTGCCTTCGTGCCGAAGCCGCCGGGGCCTTCTTTCCAGGCGGAAGCGTTGAAATCAGGTTGGGACCAATTCTCGGCGGGACGTTCCGCCGTGTAACGCCACAGGACGGACGTTTGACGCGCCGTCGGCACGACGACTGACAATTGCGTGGGCAACAGCTCGCCGCGGTTGGCTTTGGCGGTCTTTTCAAGATCGACCTTCAGCACTTGGCGATCATACGTGAACAGACCGTTGCATTCGGTTTCCACGTCGGTGATTTGGGTGTAGATCGCCGCGCAAAGGCCAGCCGAATCTTCAAGCCCATAGGCATTGGTCAACAGCTTGGCGTAGCTGCGCGTCAGAGCGTCGGGCGCGACGACGCGATAGCCCCAGGTTTTCGGAGTCCAGAGATGACCTTGGATGAAAGCACCCAGTCCGCCGAACTCGCCCAACACGGCGGCGCGAGTCGGTTCGGTTTTCGGTGCGCCTGGGCCGGGGTAGTTGTGCATGTCGATCACATCACCGACGTTTTTGTCGGTCCAGCCCGAGGCGTTGTTCACCAGTCGGCTGGGATCGAGATCCTTAACCAACTTCACGAGCCGCTCGGTATCGAACTGGCCCCAGCCTTCGTTGAACACAACCCACATGACGATCGAGGGATGGTTGCGATGCTGTTCGATCATTTGCTTCAGCTCGACCTCGAATTGGGCCTTGTTTTCGGCGCTGGGATTGTCGCCGGCGGGCATGTCTTGCCAAATGGGCAGGCCGAGCTTGTCGCACCAGTAGTACCATCGCTCGGGCTCGATCTTGACGTGCTTGCGCGTCACGTTGAAGCCGAGCTTGCGGGTCATTTCAATGTCGAACCGCAAGGCCTCGTCGGTCGGGGCGGTGTAGATGCCGTCGGGCCAGAAGCCTTGATCGAGCGGACCTGTCTGGAAAACAGGCTCGCCGTTCAACAGAAGCCGCTGCACGCCCTTGGCGTCTTTGCCGAGCGAAAACTTCCTCATGCCGAAATAACTATCGACCGAGTCGATCGGTTTGCCGCCGTCGAGAAGCGTTACTTTCAAATCGTAGAGGAACGGGCGTTGCGGCGACCAGAGCTTCGGTTGCTTGATGGGCAGTGCAAGCACTTCGCCCAGCTTGCCCGAGACGCGGGCGATTTCGCGGCCTTCGTCCATCGCGACGGCTTCGATGGTTTGGTCGGCTTTCGTGCCTTGGCCGGCGACGATCAACTTCAGCAGGCCGGCATCCACGTCAGGCGTGATTTGCAGATTAGCAATGCTTGCGGCGGCGACCGGCTCGAGCCAGACGGTTTGCCAGATGCCGGAGCAGGGCGTATAGAAGCAGCCCTCGGGATGGAGCGATTGTTTGCCGCGCGGCTGTCCGCCCTCGGTCGGATCGTAAACCTTGAGGGCCAATTGTTGCGGTCCGGTCGGCTTCAGGGCGTCGGTGATGTCGATGGTGAAGGTGTCGTATCCGCCTTTGTGCGAAGCCACTTCCTTATCGTTGACATAAACCGTGGATTGCCAATCGACCGCGCCGAAATGGAGCAAAATTCGCTTGCCGGCGAAGGAGGCCGGCACGTCGAATGTGCGGTGATACCAGAGCAAGTTGTCGGGCTTAACGGCCTTCATCACGCCGGAGAGAGCGGATTCGGCTGGGAATGGAACCAAGATTTTTCCTTG
>CAZNMP010000371.1:0-3508 GCA_964573875.1 uncultured Planctomycetaceae bacterium
GAGGAACACGGCCGTATTTTAGCACAATATCAACGGCTTTACAATCAATAGCGCACTATGCACTATGCGGGTGAAATCTCGAAGATTGCTTCGATTTCGACCGGCACGCCGAGCGGTAGGGTGTTGACGCCGATGGCACTGCGGGCGCCGATGCCGGCAGCGGGGCCGAAAATCTCGGCGAACAGCTCGCTGCAACCGTTGATGACCGCGGGCTGCTGGGTGAAATCAGAAGTGCAATTGACGACGCCTAGAACTTTCACCAAGCGGATGACGCGGTCGAGAGAGCCCAGTTCTTTGCGAAGCGAGGCGAGAATGCCTAGCCCGGCCCATTGCGCGGCTTGATAGCCGGCCTTTACGTCTAGCTCGGCGCCAAGGCGGCCGGTCAATAATCCGCCGGCTGCGTCGGTGGGGAGGTGGCCCGAGGTGTAAATCAAATTGCCGAGCATGACCAACGGCCGATAGACGCCTTTGGGTTCCGGGGCCGGCGGCAATTGGAAACCAAGTTCAGCGAGTTTGGCGGCGAGTCGGGCTTCGGCGGACATCTGCGGTTTTGGTCCTTTAGCTACGTTGTTGATTGATGAACTGCAGCAATGCTTAACCGCCCTCACCCCCGACCCCTCTCCCGTTTTTCGGGCGAGGGGAGTTTTTTTGTTAGTCAATGACTTTGTTTAATGGGTATTCGACGATACCTCGAGCGCCGGCGGCTTTGAGTCGCGGGATGATCTGACGCACGACCGACTCGTCGAGAATCGTGTTGACATCGACCCACGCTTCGTCGGACAAGCTCGAAATGGTCGGCTGTTGCAAGGCGGGCAATAAGGCCAAGACGCTTTTCACGCGATCGCGCGGCACGTTCATCATGAGACCGACTTTGCCCTCGGCGGCCATGGCGCCTTGGAGCATTAGGACGATGTCGTCGATCTTTTGGTGTTTCCAGGGATCGGCGTAAGCGGCCTTGTTAGCGATGAATCGCGTGGTGCTTTGCAACACTTCATCGACGATTCGCAGATTGTTGGCCTTCAGCGAACTGCCGGTTTCGGTGACTTCGACGATGGCGTCTACAAGCTTGGGCGGCTTGACTTCCGTCGCACCCCAACTGAATTCAACGTGGGCCTTTACGCCGTGTTTGGCGAGATAGCTGGTCGTCAGTCCCACGGCCTCGGTGGCAATGCGTTTGCCTTCCAGGTCGGCGACGGTTTTGACCGGCGAATCCTCGGGCACGCAAAGCACCCAGCGGACAGGCCGACGGCTGACCTTCGAGAAAATCAACTCGGCAACTTCGTGAACGTCGGAACCGTTTTCGACGACCCAATCGTAACCGGTCAATCCGGCGTCGAGCATGCCGTTTTCGACATAGCGGGCCATCTCTTGAGCGCGAATCAACAGACATTCGATCTCGTCGTCGTTGATCGTGGGATAATAGCTGCGCGAGCTGAAGGTGATTTTGTAGCCGGCCCGGCGAAACAGTTCGGCGGTGGCCTCTTGCAAACTTCCGGCGGGGATACCGAGTTTAAGAAGATTGGTCATGTTTTTAGTTATCAGTTGTCAGTTTTCAGTTATCAGTTTTCAGTTTGAGCGATCAGCGATCAGCTTGGGGGGAGTGGTGCGAAGCCGCAAGCGGCTTTCAGCTAACTACTAATTCACTAATTGCTAACCACTAACCACTAACCACTAGCCACTATTTCTTATAGACCTGTTTGGGATCGAAAACACGTTGGCCGACGACTTGGAGTCCTTCGGGAGTGACTTGTCGGAAGAAGCAGCTTTTGTACCCCTCGTGGCAGGCAGCGCCGCCCACCTGTTCGACGCGGAGCAAGATGGTGTCGGCGTCGCAGTCGATAAAAATGGATTGTACAAGCTGGACGTTGCCGCTTTCCTCGCCTTTTCGCCACAATTTTTGACGGCTACGGCTGTAATAAACGGCACGGCCGGTGGCGAGTGTTTCGGCGTAGCTTTCGGCGTTCATGTAGGCGAGCATGAGCACTTCACCGGTGGCGGCATCTTGGGCGATGGCGGGCAAGAGTCCGTCGCAACGGGAGAAATCAGGGCCGAGGGTGTTTGTTTCCGACATTTCCGCAGTTCTCTTGGGTTCAATCCGATAATTAGTGAAACTCCAGCATAATCAGGCTGGGGCGATGCCGCTAGTAGGCCGAGGGCAAATGTGCGTACCCCCCAGGGGTATTGGACGTCTCCTACAATGCGTAAGAATCGCACAAATTGCCCACTTTCAGCTTCTCTATAGAGAGGCTTGGGTTACGTCCGAAGTTCACTATCAGCGTGATAAATTTCTACCCACCCTGAAAGGATCCGTTCGTGCAACGCTCTTTGTCCGTACTGTTGCCGGTACATAATGCCCAGGCGACGCTGGCCGCGACCGTGGATGATCTTCTTGATGTTTTGGCCGATTCGATCGAGCGGTTCGAGTTGTTGATTATCGACGACGGCTCGACGGACGCCACGGGCGAGATTGCACAGGAGCTTACACGGCATTATCCCCAAGTTCGGGTCATGAGTCATGGCGTGTCGATGGGTCGCGAAGCGGCTCTTCGGACTGGGCTGAATCGGAGTCAGGGGGAAGTGGTGGTTGTTCGAGACGATAAGGGCGAGTTCCAGGTTCTGGAACGTCGTCCGAAGCTTAAGACCGAGTCGAGCCGGCCCGCACGTCCGAACTATCTTGGCCGTTTGAGAAACTTCGTCATCAACGAATAGTTTCTTGCTTTTTTACAGCGCCTCAGCTTGTCACGCGCCTGTTCGTGGTGTAACATGGACAGGTGACGGCGGGCGCGGATGAAAATTACTCTTCAGGATGCCGCGGTCACCGTTGCCGACGAATGTGTCGGAGGTGCTCTTATCACGGTGACGTTCGAGGGATGGGCAAGCGACGTCGCCCTTTGGATCTCGGATTAATCAATGCCTCAGAGAAGGCAGCGGAACAGATTCTTTCGGTTCTTTCTCGCTGGGCATTATTGATCTGATCTCCAGAAACGTTCGGCTATCATCATGAGCATGAAACGAGCTCAAAAGCCGGTTGCGTTTTCTCTTATCTCTTTTCATCCCATTCACGCCGGTTCTGCGTTTTCGTCGGAGCCGGGGAGGCTGTCGTCATGAGTACTGCACACTTTGATACGACGAATTCCGGAGTTCCGCCCGCGGTTGCGGTTCCTACGGCCGAGCAGCGACGGCTGCAACGTTTGGCCGCGGTTCGGCAGCAACAGGGGCTTTCGCGGCGAACCGTGGCGCGACGCATGAATGTTGAGATTGAACAGGTTCGGCAGCAAGAGTGTGAAACCGCCGATTTGCCGCTTAGTACGTTGTACGCTTGGCAGAAGGCGCTGGAAGTGCCGATTGCCGAACTGTTGACCGAGGCGGGCGATTCGCTGGTTTCGCCGGTGTTAGAGCGTTCGCAGCTTGTACGTTTGATGAAGACGGTGTTAGCCATCCGTGAGCAGGCCAAGCAGGAATCGATTCGGCGGAAGACGCAAACGATGATCGAGCAGCTTACCGAGAT
>CAZNMP010000372.1:0-3504 GCA_964573875.1 uncultured Planctomycetaceae bacterium
TCGATCCCCCACGCTATTCCGCACTTCCTGATCCGACAATTGACCGCATGGGGTGCTCTTCCTAAAATGTCATGCATGGCATTGGGAATGCCAAAAACCTTTTCCCCTTCAAATGCGATAGGCGTTGTGGTGCGCTTTTGAATCGGAATCTGGCATCCATAGAAAGGGAGAGCATCGGATGCAGTGTGCCTTTCTGCCGATTTTTCTGTTGGTTGTCTGCGCGACAGGCTTGGCCGTCGGACTCTTGGCCGCGGCAGGTCTTTGCAATCCTGGGCGTCCGGGCCGTGTGACGCAGATGCCCTACGAAAGCGGCATGGACCCCATCCACGACACACGCCGCCGCTTCGACGTGCGTTTCCACCTGTTGGCCATCGCTTTTCTGGTGTTTGATGTAGAGCTGTTGTTTCTCTATCCCTGGGCAGTGTCCGTCGGGGGCCAGAATCAAGCGAGCCTGTGCGAAAGGGCCGATGAGAGAGGCCAACCAGAAACGGCAGCTCCAGATTTTTCACCAGTAAGAAATCATGCTTCGCTTTCTACGAATGCCAACCCTCGATCCGTCGCCCCTTCGAACCACCGTCTCGTCTTCAGTGGCGTCATGGCTTTTTTGGCACTTTTGACTTTCGGTTTTATCTACGACTGGCGCAAGGGGGTGTTTCGATGGCGTTAGCCGCAGTAGCCCAGCACACTCAGGATACCGCATCGGCGATCGTCGAATTGCCCGACAACGTGGCCGTCACGAAGCTCGACGAATTGGTAAGCTGGTGCCGAAAAAACAGCCTTTGGCCGATGCCTTTCGCCACGGCCTGTTGTGGGATAGAACTGATGGCCACCGGTGCAAGCCGTCACGACATCGCCCGGTTCGGGGCCGAAGTGTTTCGCTTCAGTCCGCGCCAGTGCGATTTGATGATCGTGGCAGGCCGTGTCGTCATGAAAATGCTTCCCGTGTTGCAACGTATCTGGCAGCAAATGCCCGAGCCAAAATGGTGCATCTCGATGGGCGCGTGCTGTTCGACTGGCGGCGTATTCGATACCTACTGCGTCGTGCAGGGAATCGACCGCTTCATGCCGGTCGATATGTACGTGCCCGGCTGTCCGCCCAGGCCCGAGCAACTGATTCAATCAATTATCGACCTTCAGGAAAAAATCCAGCGTGAAGGAACCCTGCTCGGCCGCGAGTTCGAGACCCCATCGTGTCAACAACCCAAGCGAGCGTTGCAAGTGGAGAAGGAAGGAGAGGTTGGCTAGTGACTAGTGGTTAGTGGCTAGAAAAAATTCCAATGAGCAAGGTTCAATTTCCAATGTTTAATTTCGGGGATGTTGGGGAGGAGTTGTTTCTAATCCCTGATCCCTAACATCTCAATCGACCAATTCATGCTTTCATCTTCCTTATTTACCGACTTCCCCACGCTGACTGCAAGCGAATTTCGCGGCCAGACGCGGATTGTCGTGCCGGTCGCTTCGCTGCTGGAAGTTTTGAAAACGCTCAAAAGAAAACACGGCTTCGATCTGCTGGTCGATATCACCTGTGTGGATTACCTCGACTATCACGGCGTCAAAGATCGCTACGGTTTGGTCTACCTGCTGGCCAACACCGAAACCAACGCACGGCTCACGGTGCGCTGCTTTGTAAACGACCCCAATCCGACCGTGCCCTCGGTCGTCGAACTATGGCAAGGCGCCAATTGGCTGGAACGCGAAGTCTGGGACTTGTTCGGCATCCATTTCGCCGACCATCCCGATCTGCGGCGAATCGTACTGCCCGAAACCTTCGCCGCCCATCCCTTACGAAAGGACTATCCTCTGCAAGGCCGCGGCGAGCGACACAATTTTCCAGTAATCAAGCGTGCGGAAGGATAAATATCATGCAACTCCCAAAGCGTCGTCCGAATTCCCTGTCTCCAATCCCTAATCCCTAATCCCTTTCTATTCCATGCCCCTAACGCCCGCCACATCCGCCGGCAACCTTGCCCACGACGAGCCACAGCCGTATGTGTGGACCCTGAATTTCGGTCCGCAGCATCCGGCCACGCACACGACGTTGCGGCTGGTTCTCAAGATCGAGGGCGAGACGGTCGTCGATGCGATGCCCGACATCGGCTACCTGCATTCCGGCTTTGAGAAGCTCGGCGAGCATCTCGACTACAACCAGTATGTAACCATTACCGACCGCATGAATTATATCTCGCCGATGGCCAACAACGTGGCTTGGCATCTGGCGGTCGAACGACTCTTGGGCATCGAAACGACGCCCCGGTGCCAATACCTGCGCGTCATTGTGGCCGAGCTTTCGCGCATTTCCGACCATCTCTTGTGTCTTGGCGCCATGGGGCTCGATACCGGCGCGTTCACGCATTTTGTCTATGCCTTTAATCCACGTGAGCAGATCTACGACATTTTCGAGGCCCTTTGCGGCGCGAGGCTTACGAACAGCTACACCCGCGTCGGCGGACTGATGTACGACGCCTCGCCCAAGGCGATCCAACTGATCCGCGATTTCCTCAAACAAATCCCGAAAACGCTCCGCGACATGGAGCGGCTGCTGAACCGCAACCGAATTTTCGTCAATCGCACGCAAGGTATCGGTGTGCTCACCAAAGCCGAGGCGATCAATCGCAGTTGCAGCGGGCCAATAGCGCGAGCCAGCGGTGTGACGCGCGACCTTCGCAAAGATGAGCCGTATCTGACTTACCGCGACTTCGACTTCAACATCTGTTGTGCCGAGACCGGTGATTGTTACGCCCGCTACCTCGTCCGCATGAGTGAAATGCGCGAAAGCATCAAGATCATCCATCAGGCTATCGAAAATCTTCCGCCGGGCCCCGTGAACTTGGGCGACGATGCTCGAACGATCTTGCCCGACAAAGAGGCGGTGCATTCAACAATCGAGGGCTTAATCACCCACTTCGAGCTGACGATGCCCAGCCGAGGTTTCAAAACGCCCTGCGAGGAAGTTTATTGCGCCACCGAAGCGCCGAACGGCGAGCTTGGCTTTTACATCGTCGGTGACGGCACCCCGCGTGCCTACCGCGCGCGTTGCCGCCCGCCGTCATTTGTCCACTTTGCTGTTTTTCCTCACCTGATTCGCGGGCATACCATCAGCGACGTCGTGGCCGTGCTTGGCAGCTTGAACATTATCGCAGCGGAGTTAGATCGATAGGAGAACGGGGATTAGAGGATAGGGATTAGGGATTAGAAAAAAGTCTTGTGATTGCAATCGTGGAAGTGAGAATACGATGAAAGGCAATTAATTGTACCACTAACGAGGACTCCAGAACAAACGCCAACAACAGCAAGAATTCACCCATGCCAAACTCTAATCCCCAATCCTTAATCCCTAATCCCTCTTCGTCGCATATCCTCGATGCCGAATTGCGGAAGCAGATCGATGCCCTTTTGTTGAACTATCCGACCAAGCAGGCGGCGACGCTGCCGGCGTTGCATGTGATAAACGACCGACTTGGCTATGTGCCCACCGAAGCGGTCGTGGAACTTGCGGAGTTGTTG
>CAZNMP010000373.1:0-3503 GCA_964573875.1 uncultured Planctomycetaceae bacterium
GAATTCTTCGCAAAATGGCGGGCCATCGCTTCGCTTGACCCGCCCTACGCTTTTCCCAACTTCAACAATTGATTGGTCCTGGATATCAAGCCGCAGCCGTTGCCAAGTGAACTTCAAACGTGTATCCTCTATTCTTGCCTTGCATTGCCAATGATTCATTCTAGGGGTCGGTATCAATAAAGCATGAATACAAAACTTTGCGACAACATTGATTGGGTCGGCGTCGTCGATTGGAATATTCGCGATTTCCACAGCTATGACGTTGTCAACGGAACCAGCTACAACGCCTATCTCGTGCGCGACGAGAAAAACGCGCTGATCGATACGGTTAAGCCGGCCTTTGCCGACGAATTACTGCGAAACATCGCTTCGCACATTGATCTTTCGCGGATCGACTACGTGGTATGCAACCATGCCGAGTTAGACCATGCCGGCTCGTTGCCGGCGGTCATGGCGGCCATGCCCCAGGCTACGCTCGTCTGTGATAAAAAATGCGCGGTCGCCCTGAGCGAGCATTGCGACACATCCGGTTGGAAGATTCAGCAGGTTGCCACCGGCGATTCGATTTCCCTGGGACGCCGCACGCTGCAATTCCTCGAAACGCCGATGGTCCACTGGCCCGAGTCGATGTTTACCTACGTGCCCGAGGAAAAGCTGTTGTTTTCGATGGATGCCTTTGGCCAGCATTACGCCTCCGGCGAGCGGTTTGACGACGAGAACGATTTGCCGACCATTCTGGACGAAGCCCGAACGTATTACGCCAATATCGTAATGCCCTATGGCAAACCGGTCGTGGCATGTTTGGAACAGGCTGCCAAAATGGATATCCGCATGATTGCCCCCAGTCACGGACTGATTTGGCGCACTCATTTGGCGGAAATCCTCGGAGCTTACCAACGCTGGGCGAACAACAAGCTGCGGCCGCGCGTCGTGGCGATTTACGATACCATGTGGGAGAGCACCGGCACGATGGCCGAGGCGATCTTGGAAGGAGCCTCGCAGCCGGGCGTTAGCGTGGAATTGATCCATATTCGCCGGTCGAATTTAACTCGCATCGCGGCCGCCATGCTCGACGCGGCGGCCGTAGCCTTTGGGTCTGCGACGCTTAACCGCAGCATGATGCCGATGGCCGCCGCGGCGTTGAATTATCTCGAAGGCCTTCGCCCCCTGGGACGTGCCGCCGTGGCATTTGGCTCTTATGGCTGGGGACGCGGCGGTGCCGAGGCCGTCGATCAAGCATTGCGCCGCATGGAATGGGAAATCATTCGCGAACCGATTCGCGCTCGTTATCGCCCCACGCCGGAAATCCTGGCCGAATGCCGTGAGGCCGGCAAACTGTTGGCCGAGCGAGCCAAAACGCTGGCCGGCAACTGATCAGTGTAGCATTTGCCATCCCTTGATCGCATCGATGGGGCATGTCAACATGATGACGTTCAGCAGCAGGCTATCGTGACAGCAGAGCAACAGCAAGCTTTCTGTTGCGATAAAGAGTCCTATCGAATACCAAACGCTGAAGCGCCAAGCCAACAAAAATCCACCGGTGCAGCAAATAATGTCGCCGAGCGAATTGGCGATGGTGTCTCCCTGGTAATCGAGAGCCATCGTCATGGCGCGATAACGTTCAATCGTGAAGTCGGAATTCTCAAACACCTCCCAGCCGGCTTCCATCGAAATTGCCAGGCAAAGCCGCCAAGACAACGGTATCTTAGGGCATCCCAACGTCAGGATGCCGTAAAGCAGCAGCCCGTGGAGCATGTGGGTGAAGCTGTACGGATCCAAAAAATGTTGCGAACAGTGAGAACTCCAAATATCACCGGCCCAAGGCAAGAACCCACCGCAAGAACACCACAATTGCCGGCCCTGGAGATGCAATAGACCGACGGCCAGCATTACGACCGCAGCCATGACGACCCAGGGATTTTTGTAGTGTTTCATGAATTCTTATAGCGGATAGGGTTGCGCAATATAACGTTTCCTATACTTTTTTTCGATAAGACCATTGCCCATCTTTCTCTGCTTCTCCAAGGTCGCTTGAGATATTTTCCTGGCGGCTTTTGGGAAGTCTTTTTCATGGAAGTGTCCGAAAACTCCCAACCGCTTGATAAATAAGGTGCTTACAGAATTCTAATACCCCCGCAATGCTAGCAACGCTAGCAGGGGGTCGTCGGCGCAACCTCCTTGTGGATTGGATCTTAGAACAACTTTTTGGCTGGTGATTGACCCGAGCGAAGAAATCATTAAACTTGGACGATCTCAACTGTATGTTGTGGTCGTTCGACCTTCTTATACAATATATGGTGGAAGGGATACCCGCTTCTTGACTCCTAACGGAATAAGGATTCTAGCCATGGATAAGCTCGAGCGCGAGACCGTGGGATCGTCTCCCCTAGCGGCTGAACAGCCGATGCCTGATAAAGTTAAATCGTCGATTACCGGCCTCTCCATTCCGGCGACTTTCTGTCCCGACGACGGGACCGATCCGTTCGCCACCGTGGAATGGGATCTTCGCACGGCGGCCATCAAGGGCGAAGGGGGCGAGGTGCTGTTCGAGCAGACCGAGTGCGAAATTCCTTCCACCTGGTCGCAGTTGGCTACCAACGTCGTCGGCAACAAGTATTTCTATGGCGAAGTCGGCACCGAAGAGCGCGAGAAGGGCGTCCGCCAATTGGTCCACCGCGTTTGCCGCACGATTGCCGACTGGGGCATCGAAGACGGCTACTTCGTTGACGCTGCCGACGGACAACGGTTCTACCGCGAATTGTGCTGGCTCTGCTTGCACCAGTATGCCTCGTTCAATTCGCCGGTCTGGTTCAACGTAGGGTTATACCATCAATACGGCATCAAAGGGGCGATGTGCAACTGGCATTGGAGTCAGGCTGCCGGCCGTGCGGTTCAGCCTGAGAACCCCTACGAATACCCCCAAGCCTCGGCCTGCTTCATCCAAAGCGTGCAAGACAACATGGAAGACATCATGGAACTCGCTCGCAGCGAGGCCATGCTGTTCAAGTTCGGTTCGGGCACGGGCACCGATCTCTCGACGTTGCGATCCCAGCGCGAGAAACTCTCCGGCGGCGGCAAGCCTTCGGGCCCGCTGTCGTTCATGCGGGTGTACGACCAGATCGCCGCCGTAGTCAAGAGCGGTGGCAAGACGCGCCGGGCCGCCAAGATGCAGTCGCTCAAAGACTGGCATCCCGACGTGATGGAATTCATCGAGTGCAAGAACCGCGAGGAAAAGAAGGTTCGCACGCTGGTCGAGCAGGGCTACGACCCGCAAGAGGCCTACGACACCGTCTTGTTCCAAAACGCCAACCTTTCGGTTCGTTTGAGCGACAACTTCATGAAAGCGGTCGAAGGCGACCGGCCTTGGACGACCCATTGGGTCACCGATCCGAGCAAGGCCGGGCCAACCTATCCGGCGCGCGATGGGGTTAAGAAAGTGTCGCAATCCACCTGGTTCTGCGGCGATCCGGGCGGGCAATACGATACGACGATCGACCGCTGGC
>CAZNMP010000374.1:0-3503 GCA_964573875.1 uncultured Planctomycetaceae bacterium
CTATGTGTTCGCCTTGTTTGAATCAATCAACCTGCCCGCCTCGCCGAAAGCAATGTTCCGCTGCCAAGTGGGCAAAGGCGACGGCAGCGATCCTGGCGATGGAATTTTGTATCGCGTTGCCGTTGTCGAGCCCGATGGCCGCCAAACCATCGTGGCTGAGAAACAGTGGATCCAACATGCCTGGACGCCCATCGAGGCGGATCTTGCACCCTGGGCAGGAAAAACCATCCGGCTGAAACTCATCGCCGACGTGGGACCAGCCGACAACTCGTCCGGCGACTGGGCTTGCTGGTCCGAAATGCGAATCGAATCGGCGCAGCCCATACCCCTTCCGGAAATCCACGCGGAATAGCTTTCCTCAAAAACAACCGACTTGGCATATCCTATTATATGCCAACGAGTTATGGCATTTCTTGCGGTGCGTCGGCTGTAACATCCTGAGCCTGCCGGGAGAAAATTCTCGCCTTTGCATCATATTTTGCCCCCTCCTTCTAATTACTATAGAGGAATAGGCGTCGAAAGCGGATTTCGACCTTTTTGGGGGCCTTTCGGCAAATGAGCGAACGGACGACATCACAACACGAGCAGGCTCCGCCGCCGTCAGAGCAATTTGCAACGCAACTGACGGCCGCCCAGGGCTCGCTCTACGCCTACGTTTGCTCGCTGTTGGGCGGAAGCCGCGACGCCGCCGACGTGCTGCAAGAAACCAACTTGGTCCTCTGGCGCAAGGCCGGTGAGTTCAAACCCGAGTTGAATTTCAACGCCTGGGCGTTCAAAATCGCTTATTTCCAAGTCTTGGCCTACCGCAAACGTCAGGCCATCGATCGCCACCGATGCAATTTCAACGAGGAATTGCTGGATCGGATCGCCGCGCGGCTAGAGCCCCAAGCCGATCGGTTCACGCAACGGATGCGAATGCTCGACGAGTGCATCGACAAGCTGCCCGACTACCAGCGCGAACTCATTCGCATGAGATATGCCGAACGGCTTGGCGTCAACGTCATCTCGCATCGCCTTCGCAAGTCGGAAAATAGCATCGCCGCCGCGCTGTATCGCGCAAGGCTATCGGTGATTGATTGCGTGGAGACGAAGCCCGACGCGGAGGACGAGCCATGAACCGGCGCGAAACTCCCCAAGAACTGGAAAATCTGCTCACCGCCTGCATGGAAGGCACCTGCGATGCCGCTCAATCACAACGCATCGGACGGCTGCTCGATGAGGATCCCGCCGCCTTCGAGGCATATATCGAAATGATGAACATGCACGCCATGCTCGAATGGCGGCACGGCATACCAGAGGGAACGGCCAGTGGCCAGTGGTTAGCGGACAGTGAAAAGGCAAATGCGGAGAGAGAAGAGATATCGGTAAATCCCAAATCCCAAATCCCAAATCCTTTGCCCACCATCGTCTTTGACGATGCCGCTTACCAGTCCCCCCTTTCCCCTGCCCCCCTCTACGTCGCCCATCCGTTTTTATTCTCGAATCTTTTTTCGCTGCTGGTGCTTGGCATTGGGGCCTTGGGGGCGTGGATGTATCAAGTCGATATTCCGCAACCTGCCACTCATGCAAGACTCCAACGTCCGGCGGCAATTCCGCTCAAATCCAATAAACCCGACGATCTGGAATTTGTCGGCCATGTAACCGGCCTGGTTGACGTGCAATGGGCCGACATCCAAACCGCCACAGTCCACGGTGCCGGCGTACCCCTGGGCCGCCGTTATGCCTTGGCATCCGGCCAGATGGAAATCTCCTACAAAACCGGCGCGAAAGTGATCCTCCAAGGACCGGTCACCTACGAAGTGGATTCCCGCGACGGCGGTTTCCTCTCCCTCGGCAAACTCACCGCAAGATTGGAGAAGAAGGGGTCAGAGAAAGTGGTCAGTGGCCAGTGGTCAGTGGCTAGTGAAACAAATCCCAAATCCCAAATCGCCAAATCCCAAATCGCCAAATCCCAAATTTCTAGTCCCCAATCCCTAATCCCTAATCCCTCGTCTTCTCCCGCCCCCCGCCCCCAACCGCCCGCCCCTGCCTTCGCCGTGCGAACGCCAACAGCCACCGTCACCGACCTTGGCACCGAATTCGGAATCGAGGTCACAAAGGACCGACGAAACCGCGTGCATGTCTTCCAAGGCAAAGTCTTACTCGATTCGCGAGGATCGGCAACTGTATTAGCATCAAAACAGGAACTCTCGGCCGACGAATCGGCCGATGTCGAGCCCCAAGGCCGCGTGATTCGTTATCCCAAGGGCCATGCAAACACGGTGGCCAAGCGTGTGCATTTTGCCCGAGCATTGGACCAACCGCAGTCCCTGGTCGCCTACTGGCCAATGAATGAAGGGCAAAAAAGAACCGCCTACGACCAGTCCGTCAATCATATCGACGGCTGGCTCAACGGCCCCGTAACATGGACCCAAGGGAAGTTCGGCAGCGCAATCCGTGTTCCCGGCGAAGGCTATGTTTACTGCAAATCAAGTCCGAAACTCGCCATTGGCAAGGGCGATTTCACCGTCGCCCTATGGTTCCGAGCGAAAGAGATCACCGACTGGCGATGGCTATTGCATTATAACGGCGAAGGCGTCAGCAAAGAAGACGCGGCGATGGTCATCGCTATTCACGGCTACAGGCTTCGCACAAGCCTGGGCAAGTGGTTCACCGACGTTGTCGGAAATGCCGCGACGAATCTGAACGAAACCGATTGGCATCACATTGCTTTAGTCCGGCAACGGTCGTTGGTCCAGGGATATGTCAACGGCAAACCCGAGGGATCAACCGTCGCCAGCTTGGCGAACCTCCCTATCGGCAGTCTGCGATTAGGTCAAGAGCCACATGGCAACTCCCTTGATGGAGCCTTGGACGACGTCGCGATATGGAATATCGCGTTAAAGCCGTCGCAAATAAAAGCATTGGCCGACGGAACGGCCACGCCATTGAACGTGTTGCCTCATGCAGACGAAAAGGCCGATAGCGGCGACTGCAGCAATAAACAGCAGGTCGAGAAGGGAGGTAGCTAACAAACCGATGGAACAGTCGATCGAGAAGAGTACGAAGTCGTTGTAGTTTTGGGTTCCTATACAGGCCAAATGTTTGGCTAAGAATTTTTTGGGGTTTTCATTCCTAAAGGAGGTTGGCAATGTTGAAAAAGCGATGCGTGTGGTTGGTCACACCATTTGCTGTACTGGGCATCTTACTGATAGCCTGTACGGCAACCAGGGCAGATTTAGTTGCCTATTGGAATATGAATGAGACGAGCGGCACCGTTGTCCACGACACATCCGGCAACGGTATTAACGCTTCACTAATCAATAACGCTCCCGCCGCCGGCAGTGCAAGTTGGACAACAGATGGTGTAATCGACGGCGGTGTGAGCATTTCGGGCGCCAATAACTACATTGATTGTGGAACGAATTCCAAATTAAGCCTTGGAACCGGTGATTTTACTTTCTCCCTCTGGTGCAGAGGAGCGGAAACTTCTCAATGGCGATGGATGTTGAATTACAACAATT
>CAZNMP010000375.1:0-3492 GCA_964573875.1 uncultured Planctomycetaceae bacterium
CGCCGGCGAAGATCCGCATCAGGTCGTCTTCCAGCGAGAGGTAGAACCGGCTGCTGCCGGGGTCGCCTTGTCGGCCGCAACGGCCGCGAAGCTGGAGGTCGATGCGGCGTGCCTCGTGGCGTTCGGTGCCCATGATATGCAGGCCGCCCATGCCGGCCACGACGCGGCCTTCGGCCTTCATCTGTTCACGCTGCTCGATCTCGCGGACCAGCGTGTCCCACTCCTCCTGCGGCACTTCAAGCCGCGTGGGATATTTTTCCTGAAGTTTCGCCCAGGCCATGGCTTCGGGATTGCCGCCTAGGATGATGTCGGTACCGCGGCCGGCCATGTTCGTGGCAATGGTCACGGCGTTGAGCCGCCCGGCTTGGGCCACGATCTCGGCCTCGCGCTGGTGATGCTTGGCATTCAAAACCTGGTGCGTAATGCCGCGTTTTTCCAGCAAGCCGGAAATCAATTCGCTGCGCTCGATCGACACCGTACCGACCAAAATGGGACGGCCGCGATGGTCGATTTCCTTGATCTTCTTCTTGGCAATCGTTTCGCGGTCCTTGCTGCCCTTCGGCTGAAACTCGACGGCCTCGTCGGTTTCGTGAATGATTTTGCCGAGGTATTCCTCGCCCTTTTCATTCACAAGCACGTCCCACTTGTTCATCCGCTCGATTTCGTCGGCGATAGCGTTGTATTTCTCGTGTTCAGAGCGATAGATCACGTCGGGATGGTTGATTCGCTTCAGCACCTTGTTCGTGGGCACCGCGATCACGTCGAGCTTGTAGATTTTCCAGAATTCCGCGGCCTCGGTCATCGCCGTACCGGTCATGCCGCAGATTTTTTTATAAAGTTTGAAGAAATTTTGCAGCGTAATCGTGGCCAGCGTCTGGTTCTCTTCCTTGATCCGAACGCCTTCCTTGGCCTCGACGGCCTGATGCAAACCATCGCTCCAATTGCGGCCCGGCATCAAGCGGCCGGTGAATTCATCGACGATCACCACCTCTTCGCCGTTGACCACATAGTTGACGTCGCGTTTGTAAAGATGGTGGGCCTTCAAGGAGTTGTCGATCAAATGGGGCCACTCCATGTGCCCTGCCGTATAGAAGCTTTCGACGCCCGCCAATTGCTCGGCCGCGCGCACGCCTTCGTCGGTCAGGTGGGCCGTATGGTCTTTCTCGTTGACCTCGAAATGCGGGCCTTTTTTCAACTGCCTTGCAATGCGGTCGGCCTTCGCATAGCGGGTTACATCGTCGTGCGCGGGACCGGAAATAATAAGCGGCGTTCGCGCTTCGTCAACCAAAATGTTGTCTACTTCGTCGATGATGGCGAAGTGCAACGGGCCTTGCGATTGCTGATACCATTTGTCGTAGCGGTTGTCGTTCTTGGCCGCCGGACGCATATTGTCGCGCAGATAGTCGAAGCCGAATTCGTTGTTCGTACCGTAGGTAATGTCGCAATCGTAGGCCTTCTGGCGATCCTCGGTTTCCATGTTGCTTTGGATCGCACCGACGGTGAGCCCTAGCGACATATAAAGGGGGCCCATCCATTCCATGTCGCGGCGCGCGAGATAGTCGTTCACCGTGACGACGTGGACGCCTTTGCCTTCTAGTGCGTTCAAGTACGCGGGCAGCGTGGCCACGAGCGTTTTTCCTTCGCCGGTGACCATTTCGGCGATGTTGCCGCGATGCAGAATCATACCGCCCATGAGCTGAACGTCGTAATGGCGCATGCCCAACACGCGGCGGCCCGCCTCACGACACACGGCAAACGCTTCGACCAAGAGGTCGTCTAATGTTTCGCCTGCCGCCAGCCGCTTGCGAAACTTGGGCGTCTGCTCGCGCAACTCCGCATCGGTCATTGCCTGATATTTCGATTCCAAGGCGTTGATGGCGTCGATCGTCGGCTGCAATTTTTTGATATACCGGGCGTTGCTCGAACCGAACAGGCTGGTGATCCCCCGTTCGATTCCCCGGGCAACACCGCCAAAGATCAGACTTAAAACATCCCAAACCTGTGTAAGAAATTCTTCCATAGTCGCTTATAAAAAGGCAAAAATTTGCTGCAGTGGATCGTTCGAAAAAGCACTACTCCATAACAATACCGACAAACAAGAGCACACAATAATCCTAGGCGCGGAGCCAAGAGCCCCCGAAATGTGCGCAAATCTACGCTAGTCGTCCGAGAGCTGCTAGCTCCCAGCGATGATTTCCACCTCAATGACTACACAAGGACACCGCCAAAGAGGCGAAAATGCCGTGATAGGCGCAATTCATCCCAATGTGGCAATCTATCCATATTGACACCCGGGGTCAATAACGATTAGCCCACCCCAGCGGGTGGATTGCTTTTCCGCTATCGTTTGATACCTTCGTTTTTCGATCCTTGCTGGCATTAGAAAGGCTCGGCTGCCAACCCCTTTCTTTCTTATGGCCAGGAAGGACACTTTCCAAAGCTGCTCCTGAAAAATTCTCTTCCCCAAAAAGGTTTCCGATCCATGATGACACATTGGATTCGAATTCTGTCTTGCCTCATTTTCTTCGTTTCACCAAGCGAAAAATTTCTTTTTGGGCAAAATGCAACGCCTTCCACAATCACCACTGAAAAAAAGTCTTCTCCATCGCCTCAGAAAGACCAAGGCTTGCAAAAGATAGATCCCGAGGCGATGAAGCTGCTCGAGGCGTACGAAAAAACTTTGGCCCCGTATCAGCGAATGAAGGCAACCTGGAAAGTCCATCTCGACCTATCGCTCTCCGGGGATAAAATTGACAAGCCGCAAAAGGATCTGGAATTTACTGTTCTTCGCGACAAGGATCGCGTGCGATTTATTGTCTGCATGGACGATAGCGGCAAAGGCGAATTCCAATGGTACAGCGAATCGATCTGCCAGCGAGGAAAGAGCTGGGTCCAAGCAATCCTTGCCCCACCGTCGGCCACCGACCAGAAGTCAACCAATCAGTTTCTCATCATGAGCAAACTCCAAATCACCGAAGATGAGTTTTTACGCTACGGTGGTTTGGGGATCAGCCCAAGTAGCGGTGCAATCGACGAAGTATGGATTCCAGATTTTCTCCATACGTCTGTGTTGTCGGTGGAGCACGATACAAGGGACAAAGATGCTTACGATGTGCTCCGTGGTAAATTCCAGGACACTGAAATCAAGCTCTGGCTTGATGTATCCCGTAGATATGCCGTCAAAAAAATATCATGCAATAAGCGGATTTCTAAATATTGTTCCCAGAATGCAACGTCCGTGAATGAGGTAAAACGTTTTGAAGAGAAGGGCGGCGTGATGGTTCCTGTTGAGTTCGTATTGTCGTCCAAACTTCCAGCACAGCCGGTTATGTCACCGATGACGGATGATGAAAAAGTCATCGACGGGAAAACTGTCCCGGAGTTTCAGCCAGCGAGAGACGAAAAAGGGGAGATTATCATGAGCCCGCCAAGTGCCACCTCGATGATTGCCACATTGACGGCCATCGATTTCCAGCCAAAATTCACGGATCA
>CAZNMP010000376.1:0-3490 GCA_964573875.1 uncultured Planctomycetaceae bacterium
TGCCACTGCTTCGCGCCTTCGATCGTGAAGAACTTCTTTAGGTCTTCAAGCGGTACATCAGCTCGCAGATACCACACCGCACCGTCGGCAAAGACCACATGTACACCGCAGCCGTCAACTCCTCGAGTAATCGATGAAGGAGTGTGCTCAATGTCGAGATCGCCGGGCTCGGCCCAGTGGATGCCAGACTTTGCAATTTCGATGGCCAGGATCGTGTCAGGAGCGATATCCTTGAGCCGCACAATATGCCCTTCCTCAAAAGCTGTCCCCGGACCGGTGATGGCCACAACGTTCGTGTCCGTGATCTTTTCGTCCAATAACCAAGAAAAACAGTAAAATGGCTTCCCCGATATCCACACGTTTGTCGGGGCGTCCCAGCCCTCGTCATACTCGATCTCGCGCATGATTCCTTCCAGAAACGGAATCAATCGCAACCGCCAACTGCAAAGCGCCCGCCCGGCCTTGTCGCGATGGACGGCCGGAAGGAGACGGCCGTAGGACTGCTCAAAATTGAGTAAGCCGAGTCCTATCTGTTTCATATTGTTGCTATACTGTAGACGGCGCGCCACTTGTCGTGCCTCACGAATGGCAAACCCAATTCCAGTCATCAGGATGGCAAGACCTAGAACCACCACGATCACGATAATGATCCGTTTCAGCCGTGTTGCCGAATGCATCATAAAAATGAATTCCCCGAAATGCATTAACTCCAATCTACTATAGCAGCCATGAACCGTTGGACACAAGTTGTTATCTTGATATTCGGCGTTGTCAGTGGATGCATCGACAATTCACCCACCCCGGCCATAATTGTTCCCCTCGATCCGAATGCGACGACCTCGATTCCGGACATACTTTTCGTCCCTACACCTCATGATGTCGTGGACCGGATGCTGGATCTAGCATGTGTCAAAGAGGGGGATGTTGTTTACGACCTTGGCTGTGGCGACGGGCGTATCGTAGTTGCAGCGGCCGAGAAATACGGCTGTCGGTGCGTGGGGTTCGACATCGATTCCGGAAGGATTGAGGAATCTGAGAGGAACGTTAAGAACAGTGGCGTCGAAAGCCTCGTTGAAATTAAGAAACGTGACTTGTTTAAGACCAATCTTCATCAAGCCAGCGTTGTAGTCCTTTACTTGAGCCCCAAGGCCAACACCATGTTGCTTCCCCAACTTGAGAGGCTTGCACCCAACTCACGGATTGTTTCTCATCAATTCAATATCCCCACGATCAAGCCGGACAAGGTGCTCAAGGTCGATTCCAAGGAAGACCTCCACAAACATACTCTCTTCTTGTGGATAACTCCATTGAAGAAACGGACTGCAAGCGACCACGAACCGCCTATAAAAAAACAATAGTCCACACAACAGCTATCGCTTTAGCGGCACCAGGAGCAGTTCCTGCTGCTACTAACAGCTATTTTTTGAAAAACGCTTGGATGGCGTCCACAACCCACTGGGCTTGCTGATCGGATAGTTCAGGATAAATTGGCAAGGCCAGGGTTTCCTTGGCGGCTCGCTCGCTCTCGGGGAACTCGCCTTCGTGATGGCCGAGATAGGCAAAACATTCCTGGATATGCAAAGGAACCGGATAATACACTTCAACGCCAATCTGCTGTGCCTTCAGGTGTGCTAAAAGCTCGTCGCGACGCGATACACGAATAACAAACTGATTGTAGATATGGCGATTGCCCGGCACTTCGTAAGGCAGTTGAACGAGCCCCTCTTTGAGCAAACCCGCTTCCTCGAACAAACGGCGATACCGCGCGGCATTCGATTGCCGGCCGGCGGTCCAACGATCCAAGTATTGCAATTTAACGTTGATGATGGCGGCCTGAACGGCATCGAAGCGGAAGTTGCCGCCGATCAAACCGTAATAATACTTGGGCTTCATGCCGTGGTTGCGTAGCATTTGCAACCGCTCATTCAATTCGGGATCGGACACGGTGACCATGCCGCCGTCGCCGGCCGCGCCGAGATTTTTTGACGGGAAGAAGCTGAAGCAGCCATAGCGGCCCATCGAGCCCGCTCGCCGGCCTTTGTATTCAGCACCAATTGCTTGAGCGGCGTCTTCCACCACGGGAATGCCGTGCCGATTGGCAATATCCATGATCGCATCCATTTCGGCGCATTGACCGTACAGATGAACCGGCATAATCGCTTTGGTGCTCTTCGTGATCTTCTTTTCGATTCCGGCCGGATTGATATTATAAGTAGCCGGATCGATATCGACGAAGACCGGCTTGGCGCCCAATCGTGCAATGGCGCCGGCCGTAGCGAAGAATGTGTACGGCGTTGTAATCACCTCATCGCCCGGGCTAATGTTTTCAGCCATCAAGCTGATTAGCAAGGCGTCGCTGCCCGACGACACGGTGATGGCGTGCGGACAACCGCAGTAGGCCGCCAATTTGGCTTCGCACTCGGAAACGACCGGCCCCAATATGCATTGTTGACTCTCCAGAACGGCATCGACAGCCGTGTGGATTTCCTGGCGAATGGTGGCGTATTGGGCCTTAAGATCGAGAAGCGGGACGGTAACGGGCTGTGACATTGCAGGAGATTCGGTTGGAGGGGAGGAAAAGGAAGTATTGCCGACACGAAAACGAAACCATGACGGGAAACGAAAAGGCCTTGCATCCAGCGCGGCAGGCTTCGAATCCCGCGGAGGCGCAATTGCCCCGGCTGCATAAGATAAGAAATTTCCCGATTATCGGCAACAGCGATTATGCGCCCATCTTGACGGCATGATCGGGATGGGGCGAGTGGATTCTTTTTTCGCTCATGCCATCGGTGGGCGAAATGAATTCGGGCACAATCTCATGAAGCTTCCGACGAAGCACGTCATCCGGTTCGCCGATCAATTCGCCGAGCCGGTCGATAGCGATTCGAACCTCACCCAACGAATAGGGGCGATGGTAGGCCGCCCGCAGCTTGGGATGCGATGTCGGGAGCGTTTGCTCGTCCTCGAAATACAATTCCTCGTAGAGCTTTTCGCCGGGCCGAATGCCGGAAAAGGCAATTTCAATGGAGTTTTCCGGTAACCCGGAGAGACGGATCAAGTCACGGGCAAGATCGACGATTTTCACGGGCTCGCCCATTTCCAAGACAAATATCTCACCGCCGGCTCCCATCGTGGCCGCTTGTAGAACTAGCTGCGATGCCTCGGGAATGGTCATGAAGAACCGTGTCATCCGCGGATCGGTCACCGTGATCGGTCCGCCGTTGCGGATTTGCTCTTGGAAAATCGGTACAACGCTGCCGGCTGATCCCAACACGTTTCCAAATCGTACGACGGTGAATCGTGTTGTGGATTCCTGGGAAAGGGTATGCACGTAACGTTCGGCGACCTGCTTGCTGGCGCCCATGATGCTCGTGGGTCGCACGGCCTTGTCGGTCGAGATCATCACAAAGCTTGCAACGCCATATTGGTCGGCCAAGTCGGCGATGCATTTGGTGCCGAAGATATTATTGCGAACCGCCTCGCTCACATT
>CAZNMP010000377.1:0-3475 GCA_964573875.1 uncultured Planctomycetaceae bacterium
CGAATCTGAAGCCAATGGACCTTGCCCGAGGGCCGACGCAAAACAATGCGGCCGGCGGCTCGAACCTTCGGGCCATGCGTCTCGGGCGGATGTTCCGCATCAACGGCCGGGTCCGTGGTGATTTCGCACTCGCGGGCGCGGATCTGCCCGATCGGCTGATGATCGTCGAAGCGAGCACCCCAAGGGTCTTTGCCTAGCTCTTGTATTTTGCGCAGCTTGTCGCGTCGGGCAGCTTCTAGAGTGGCTTCGGTACTGGCCGGTTGTTGGGGAGTCGGTTCGTTCATGCCAAATTTCAAAATAAATAGGGGCAAATCAGTCTAGGGAATGGGGTTCGGGCATTGTAATGCAATGGGGGGTTGGGTCAATGTCAAAACACGCGAATCGGGTAAATAGTAGGGGGAAATAAGAGAAGCAGCCCCAGAGGTTTCCACGCCCCAAAGTTCCGTGTAAGAGGGAAAATGGAAAAGTGGAAAAAGGAAAGCCGGAAACGGTGTTCGTACGCAGGCACAAGAGTTGTTGCCCGAATAATTGATCATGGATACTGAAAACTGAGAACGGAAAGCCATTCTGCTACTTGCATACCCTTGCCGTTTTCGCGAGAATACCGGACATTCCCCGTATATTTAACAGGAGTACAACATGACTCGACCGGTTACTCTCTGCACCGGCCAGTGGGCAGACCTGCCCGTGGCTGAATTGGCTCGTAAATGCAAGGATTTCGGTTTCGACGGTTTGGAATTGGCCTGCTGGGGCGACCACTTCGAGGTCGACAAGGCCCTGAGCCAGCCCGACTACTGCGCGAAGAAACGTGAGTTGCTGGAAAAGAATAATCTGCAAGTATTCGCGATCAGCGGCCACTTGGTCGGCCAGGCTGTTTGCGATTTGATCGACGAGCGGCACAAGTCGATTTTGCCCGACTACATTTGGGGCAACGGCAATCCGGCCGAAGTAAACGCCCGGGCGATCGAAGAGATGAAGAACACGGCCCGCGCCGCCCAGAAGCTCGGCGTGAAAGTGGTCAACGGCTTCACCGGCTCGAGCATTTGGCATTTGCTCTATTCCTATCCGCCGATTCCGCCCAAGGCGATCGATGCCGGCTTCAAGCTGTTCGCCGAACGGTTCAATCCGATTTTGGACGTTTTCGGCGAGTGCGGCATTAAGTTCGCGTTGGAAGTCCACCCGACGGAAATCGCGTATGACATCTACACGACCGAGCGGGCTCTTGAAGCGATCGGCTACCGCGAGGAGTTCGGCTTCAACTTCGACCCGAGCCATCTGTTGTGGCAGGGCATCAACCCGGTTGAATTCATCCGCAAGTTCGGCGACCGGATTTATCACGTACACATGAAAGACGCCATCGTGACGCTCGACGGCCGCAGCGGCATTTTGTCGAGCCACTTGAACTTCGGCGACGCTCGTCGTGGTTGGGATTTCCGCTCGCTGGGCCGCGGCGGCGTGAACTTCGAGGAGATCATCCGCGCCTTGAACAAGGTCGGCTACAACGGTCCGTTGTCGGTCGAATGGGAAGACAGCGGCATGGATCGCGACCGTGGCGCGAAGGAAGCGTTGGAGTTCGTCCGCCGCATGGACTTCGAGCCCAGCAAAGTGGCCTTCGACGCCGCCTTCGATAAGGAAGAGCAAGCGAAGAAGTGAAATAGTGGCTAGTGGTTAGTGGCTAGTGACTAGTGGTCAGAATGTTTTCATTTTGAAAAAATAGCCGGGAGGTAATAGCTCCCGGAATGTGTGAAGATTTGCAATTGAGCTCCGGGAGCTGTTCGCTCCCGGCTATTGCATTGTTTTGATGCGAACCATTGAAACCATATCCGGGGCGGCCATGCCCACGCTTGTCGTGGGTATGGTACGCCCGTTTTGTTATCGTGTACAACCGTAGGGTGCGTCCGCGACGCACCATCAATGTGTTTATGTTCCACCATCAATGCGTTTGTTTTACACAATATTATGGTGCGTCGCGGACGCACCCTACGGGTTACAGGCCAAACGCACGGAAGGGAAATGTTGTGACGGAAATTGAAAAGATCCGGAAGAGTAAGAATGTCAGTAATTCACTGAAGTGGTTCTTCTGTATTTTCGGAATAGTGATGATGCTGTTGACGATCGATATGGCATCTAATCCAAGTTCCAAAGGAATGGTATTTCCTTTTGTCTATGTTGCGATTTTCAATTTCTTGATTTTTTTTCAACATATCGACCGCAAGCTGCACAAGGAACTCGTTCAGGAAATTGACACCTTGCGGCGGGAGCTGGAACCGTTCAAAATGACAGGGAAACAATAATGACCGCGAAACAATTTTTCGATTGGCAAACCTCCGGCGGCACGGACGACGTGATGCGGCTGGTGGATTGTTTGGAACGAGCCGATATCGCATGGTGCGCCATAGGAGGTGTGGCGGTGAATCATTGGGCCAGCGAGCCGATGGTGACGCAAGACGTGGATTTCGTCGTTGCAACAGATGCTGTTGAACATGCGGTCGCGCTATTGAAAGAGGCAGGCTTTCAGGCGGAAACGTTCGAGTGGTCGGTCAATTTCACGGGCCGGTCGAAGGTGAGCCTTCAGCTTAGCACCGAAGATTTTTATCGGGACTTTCCCGCCCGGGCGGTGGCAGCCGACGTTCACGGCATTCTCTTGCGTGTGGCCTCGCTGGAAGACACGCTACGTGGCAAGATGAAAGCCTACGGTACTCCCGAGCGAAGACAGAGCAAGCGGATCAAGGATTTGGCGGATATCGCCCGACTTATCGAGACCCATCCCCAGCTTTGGAATCTTCTAACTGACGAACTGAAGCAACAGATTCAACCGTAGGTAACCTCATGACCTCGCGCAAAACCATTGTCGATCAGGCCATCAAGTTCCAAAATCCGGAGCGGATTCCGCTTTGGTTCGTCAATTGCGACCAGGCCGAAGGCGACGTGATGGTGTATCATCTGTCGCTCCTGAAGGAGAACGGCTCGGGCGATCACGAGTGGGGCTATCATTTGGAAAAGCTGGATGACGGCACGATGGGCCATCCGACTGCGCCGCATCTGCCCGACTGGGACGCCGTCGATCATTTCACCGCCCCGTCGCTGCGTGAAGAAGACCGGATGGCACGGCTGCCGGGGTTTCTGGCGGAATGCGAAGACCGCTACCGGCTGGCCTCGCTGGATCTTAGCGGATTCACGGTCTACACGTTGCTGCGCGGTTTCGAGAACAGCATGATGGATTTTCTGCTCGAGCCCGAGCGGTTTGCCAAGCTGATGGATGGAATTTTGGATTTCGAGGTCGAGCAGATGGCGCTGTGTGCCCGTCGCGGTTTTCACGGCATCCATCTGGCCGACGACTGGGGCACCCAGAGCGGGCTGATGATTTCGCCCGCCCTATGGCGAAAACTGTTCAAGCCGCGCTATCAGAAGCAGTTCAAACAGGCGCATGAGCTGGGGCTCGACGTGTGGTTTCACTGCTGCGGCAATTTCGCCG
>CAZNMP010000378.1:0-3475 GCA_964573875.1 uncultured Planctomycetaceae bacterium
AACAACAAGCATTGCATGACTTGGGGCTTAACGGCGACATCAAGGCAGCCAATGCGCAGCGCGGCCAGACGGCCTTAGCGGGTTTGCTTTGTCCCACGCGACGCCAAACGATGGTGTTCACCAACTATAATAATTGCTACTATAACGCCGACACGATGGCCACGACCGCCCGGGGTGATTACGCCGCCAATGCGGGCGACCAGATGCTGTGCCAGTTCTGCAATAACTCGACCGGCGGTTATCAGGGGCCATCGAGCTTGGAGGTGGGCGACGGTTCTTCCTTCGCATGGCCTAGCACGTCGTCTTTTTCCGGCATTTCGTTTTTGCGGAGCCAAATTACGATCGCCCAGGTGCGCGACGGGACGAGCAACACCTACATGGCGGGCGAAAAGTATCTGAATCCCGACAACTACAACACCGGCCTGGACTGGGCCGACAACGAAAATTTGTTCTGCGGCTTTACCAACGACAACCACCGCACGGGCGCTTTTGTGCCATTGCAAGATCGGCCGGGCGACGCTCAGCTTCAAGAGGTCGAGTCGGGCGAATTATGCACGTGTGCTTTCGGCAGCGCGCACGGCGGCGGTTTTAATATGGTTTTCTGCGACGGTTCGGTTCACTTGATCAGCTACTCGATCGATGCCGCTACCCATCTGCGGTTGGCCAATCGCCAAGACGGGTTTGCCATCGATTCGAGCAAGTTTTAACGGTTACTGTACGTGATTTACCGCACGGATTATAATCGAACCGCGCGATAAGTTTTTCCCTCCTGATTCTTCCCACCCCCTACGAGTTTGCTCTAACAATTGAGGAGAAAACGATGAGATGCTTTCTTTGGACAATCGCGGCACTTTGCCTGTTTGCCAATGTGGTTTCAGCCGAGGAGCCGATGCATCGCAAGCTTTCGGCCGTTCCATTTACCGAGGTGAAATTTCAAGACGGCTTTTGGTCGCCGCGCATCGAGACGAACCGCACGATTGCACTGCCGCACAACTTCGAGTGGTGTGAAAAGACGGGGCGTATCAGCAACTTTGCCAAGGCCGGCAAATTGATCCCCGGCAAGTTCGAAGGCACCATGTTCAACGATTCCGACGTGTTCAAGGTGATTGAAGGCGCGTCGTATTCGCTGGCGGCCCATCCCGATCCGGCTCTCGACAAAGTGGTCGATGAAGTGATTGCCAAAATCGCCGCGGCCCAGCAGCCCGACGGATACCTGAACTGCTACTACACGCTCGTCGAGCCGGGCAAGCGATGGAGCAATCTGCCCGTGATGCACGAGTTGTATTGCGCCGGCCACATGATCGAAGCGGCCGTGGCGCACTTCCGGGCCACCGGGAAACGAACGTTTCTCGACGTGGCGATTAAATACGCCGACCATATCGACAACACCTTTGGCCCGACCAAGCGGCACGGCCTTTGCGGCCATGAGGAAATCGAATTGGCATTGGTGAAGCTCTACCAAGCCACGGGCCAAGAGAAATACTTGAAGTTATCGCAATTCTTCATCGAAATGCGAGGGAACAAGGCCGCGCGAAACGGCGAAAGCTGGGGCGACTACTGCCAGGATCACAAGTTGGTGCGCGATCAGAGCGAAATCGCCGGTCATGCGGTCCGCGCGATGTACCTGTATACCGGCGTGGCCGACGTGGCCGCTTATATCGGCGATCAGCCGATGATTGATGCGATGAATCGTCTTTGGCAGGACGTGGTGGCGAAGAAGATGTACATTACCGGCGGTATCGGCGCGCGCCACGAGGGCGAGGCCTTCGGCGAGGCCTATGAATTGCCGAACGAATCGGCCTATTGCGAAACGTGCGCCGCCATCGGCTTGGCCCTTTGGGCACATCGCTTGAATCTGATGCAAGGCGACGCCCAGTATGCCGACGTTCTCGAACGCGCCGTCTACAACGGAATTCTGTCCGGCATCGGCATGGACGGCAAGCATTTCTTCTATGTCAACCCGCTGGCCAGCAAGGGCGGGCATCATCGGCAGCCGTTCTTCGATTGTGCCTGCTGCCCGTCGAACGTGGTGCGCTTCGTGCCATCGTTGCCGGGTTATGTGTATGCCGTGGGGCAAGACGGCATCTACGTGAACCTTTACGTGGCAGGCAAAGGGAAGGTTGCGTTGGGCGACAACGCCGTGACGCTTAGCCAGGAAACCAAGTATCCCTGGGACGGCAGCGTGAAGATTGCGGTTGAACCGCAGAAGGCCGGCGAGTTTGCCTTGCAGTTGCGCATCCCCGACTGGTGCGAGGGCGCGAAATTGTCGGTCAACGGCGCGCCCGTTTCCACGATGGAAATGAACAAGGGCTATGCTCGGCTGAATCGTCAATGGCGTGCCGGCGACGTGGTTCAACTGGAGATGCCGATGCCGATTCGTCGGATTGAGGCCCACCCGTCGGTCGTGGCCGACGCCGGTCGCGTGGCGATTCAACGCGGCCCGTTGGTTTACTGTTTCGAGGCGGTCGATAACAACGGCCGGGTGCGGAATGTCATCCTGGCCAAGGATCCGCAATTTACCGAGGAATTCCGCAGCGACTTGCTAGGCGGCATCACGGTCATTCAGGCCACGACCCGCGACGGGCGCAAAGTGACCGCAGTGCCTTATTATGCTTGGGATCACCGTGCGGCGGGCGAGATGGCGGTTTGGGTGCGTCAAGACGGCAAGGCAACCAAGGCCGACGCCAAGGAGCCCGGTTGGCAAAACAAGCTTTACCGGCCACTGGATCCTTCAACGCTTGGTCCCTCGACACCGCCTACGCCGGAAGAGATGATTGACGCTTCCGCCTCGCATTGCTTCTCTTCCAACACGCTTGAAGCGTTGAATGACGGCATTGAGCCCAAGAGGTCAGGGGATCAAGCCATTCCGCGATTCACGTGGTGGGACCACAAAGGATCGAAGGAATGGGTACAATACGATTTCAGCGAGCCGCGTAAACTGTCGGCAGCATCGGTTTATTGGTTCGACGACACAGGCGTCGGACAGTGCCGTGCTCCGAAGTCTTGGCAGTTGTTCTACAAGGACGGCGATGCTTGGAAACCCGTAGCCGGGGCATCTGCGTACGGCGTGGAACTCGACAAATACAATCGGGTGACTTTCACGCCGGTTACGACGACCGGGCTGAAGATTGAGGTCCAGTTGCAGCCCAACGTCAGCGGCGGCATCTTGGAGTGGAAGGTCGAGTAGGCCGACAAGCAAAGCTCAAGCA
The DNA here is from genome assembly GCA_964573875.1 of uncultured Planctomycetaceae bacterium. Lineage (GTDB taxonomy): Bacteria > Planctomycetota > Planctomycetia > Pirellulales > Thermoguttaceae > CAYWGR01. Next base: position 3,210 of record CAZNMP010000378.1, read on the forward strand.
TCCGAAACTTGATTCCTAAGGGGGTGTGTCGCAACAATGTTCGACACGCCCTCGATTTTTTTGAACTTCCAGCAAAATGAACAATTTTGATTCATGAGCAATCCTGGTTCCCAAGCTCCAGCTTGGGAACCTCCGGTAAACGCTAGCTGGCGTTCCGAAGCCGGAGCTTGAGGGTGTCCTGAAATTGGAATGCCAAAACAGCGGGAAAAAAGAGCAGGAGGGTCGTAAACGACCCTGACATGACATACGGTTGAGGGAAATCGGTT
>CAZNMP010000379.1:0-3470 GCA_964573875.1 uncultured Planctomycetaceae bacterium
TAGGCGGGGACACCCACCCATTGTCATGGAGTTCGGGCAATTCGTCAATCGGCCCGCCCCGTGGGGTGTTTTGGCCCCTGCCTCCTGCCGGTGGCCACTGGATGGATTGCTTTCGGAGCAACAGGAACCCAGCCTGCCCCCGCTGTCGCAAAGTGATACGGGAATTACGCAAAAACGACTTGCTCCGTTCAGCGTGAATCGCTCCAATGAGGAAAAAGCCACGCTCTCCGGCTCAATAGCATCAGGATGCCCGCGTAAGCATTCCGAGGAATATTGTACGCCCGGGAATGTGCCTTCCTGCCTTGAAAACTTTCCCCACGATCATTTCCTCGCTGTTCTGGAGAATCACGATGGCACGTCAATGCAATTGTTCCGGCGGATGCTGCGGCTCGCAGGCACCAGATGTAAATCGAAGAGATTTTCTCACGCTGATCGGAGCCGGAGCGGCATCGGCGATGATCGGCCGACAGGCCTGGGCCGACTGGTTGCAGAATCATACGTCGCCCGAGGAATTGGCTCGCTGGAAGAAAGAATTGATGCAGCCCTCGCCTGCGCGTGTCTATCGATCGGGCGTTCACACCGATGCTCGGATGCACCTGGGCGGCATCGGCACCGGCAACATCGAAATCGGCGTCGACGGCCAGTTCACCAACTGGCAATTGTTCAACACGCTTCGCGATGGTTCGGTGCCGATGATGTTCGCCGTGAAAGCCGGCAACGTCGTGCGGCTTCTGCAAACAGCCGGCGGGCCCGACTGGCCGCGCGTCCAACAAATTGAAATGACCGGCGAGTATCCGATCGCCACGTTGCGCTACATCGACGCAGAGCTGCCGGTCCAAGTTGAATTATCGGCCTACACGCCCTTTGCGCCGTTGGACTGCCGTTTTTCCTCCCAGCCGTTGGCTGTATTGGCATTCCAGATTAAGAATCCGACGGCAAAAAAACAAACCGTATCCTTGGCCGGATTCCTGCAGAATCCCGTCGGCTACGACGTATGCGGCGGAACGTTCGGCGGCAACGTCAACGAACCTTTCCAAGTGGGGGCGGCAAAAGGCCTGTTCATGCGAGCAGAGCCGGGCAAGGAAGCGTCGCTCGATAAGCCTGTGAAAATTTTCGTGAGTGCAAACTTACAGGAATTACGGCAAATCTTCGTCGAGCGTCCGAAAAATCTTGACGTGAAAATCATTGAAAACAATGCCCTGGAAGACGTCAAACAAAGCGAGCTATGCTCCAACATCATTTTGTTCGAAGAAACGGCCGCCAATCTCTCGGCGAACTCACTCCGGGCGGCCCGCGAAGCGGTTCAAGCAGGCGCGACGCTGGTCTTTGCAGGAAAGGCCATGCCGTTGCTGCAATTCTATGCCAACTATTGCGCCGACAAGCTCAAGCCTGCGAAGGACGCCCATCCCGACATCGTTTTCGACGATTTCGAGCATGGCTACAAAAATTGGACCGTCGAAGGCACTGCCTTTGGTCAAGAACCTGCCCCCGGCACGCTTCCCGGTCAGCAGACTGTTACTGGATTGGTCGGCAAGAGCTTGGTAAACTCCTTCCTCAAGGGTGACGATTCTTTGGGCCGATTGGTCAGCAAGCCGTTCACGATCGAACGCAACTACATTCACTTTCTCATCGGCGGCGGGTCACATGCCGCGACGCAAATCCGCTTGCTGGTCAACGACAAAGTCGTTCGTTCCGATTCCGGCAAGAATGCCGAACAACTATTGCAGAAAATGTGGGATGTTCGTGAGTTCAGCGGTCAAAAAGCCCATATCGAAATCGTCGACGAGCAGAAAGGCGGTTGGGGACACATCAACGTCGATCAAATCGTGTTCTCCGACTACATCGGCGACTCCATACAGTCGCTCGAATCGATGCTCCCCATGCAATTTACCGGCATCCTTGCGCAGCCGGATAAAAAGCCGGGCGATATCAACACCCTAACGTTCGAGAATCTCAAGCTTCAACCTGATTCAAAGCAATTAACGCTCGCTTGCGGGATGAAACTGTTTGCAAGAACCTTGGGCAAGGGACGCGTCATTGTGGCAAGCGGTGCCATGCTCGATCCTGCTCAGGTTCTAAGCTGGGAAGATCGCCACCGCGCGTACGGCGCGCTTTGCGAGTTGATAGACGCCCGCTATGCGCCGCCGCAAGGCATTCCGCCCAAAGCCCAGGGGTTTGGCACCTTGGCCTTCGCCGCGCTGGGCGACAACGTGACGTCTTTATCCGCCTATACGGAACAAAACGCCGCATGGGAACAATTCCGTACGCAGGGCGTATTTACGTCCTTCGCTCAAGCAAAGCCCAATGTGCCAACCGCCATCGGACAAACGGTCAACGGCGCGGTGGCTGCCACGGTTGATATTCCCGCCAACGGCAGCGTTGAAATTCCGTTCCTATTGGCTTGGCATTATCCCAATAAATACAATGGCGGAGTCACCTGTGCCAGCTCTGGAACTGGTGCTTGGATCGGTTGTCATTACACTACGCTTTGGCCCGATGCCAAGGCCGTCATCCGCGAAGCTGCTGAAAACTTTTCAAAGATCCAACAACGGACAACATCTTTCCGAAAAGCTTTCTACGACAGCACGCTTCCCTACTGGCTGCTCGATTGCATCACTTCGCAAGCCGCGACGATTCGCCACATCGGCATCCTATTCCAAATCGCCAATGGCGACATCTACGGTTGGGAGGGCTCGAACGGCTGCTGCGATCCGACATGCACGCACGTATGGGGATACGAGCAGAGTCTCGCCCGGCTCTTCCCGGATCTGGAAAAGATCATGCGGCGGATCGATTTCAAGCATCAACAACAGCCCGACGGCGGCGTGCATAACCGAACCGAAGTCCCCTCGCCTCTGCATCCCACCGGCGAGCAGCCGTTTGCCGACGGCCATGCCAGTTGCATCCTGAAAGCCTATCGTGAAGCTCTGAACCATCCCGATGATTCCTTCTTCAAGGAATACTGGCCGCATATCAAGCAGGCGGTGGAATATCTCGTTGCCCGCGATGCTGGCACGAAAGATGGCCAACCTGACGGCATCCTCGAAGACGATCAGTTCAACACCTATGACGAAGCGTTGCACGGCGTCACTACGTTTATCTCCGGCTACTATTTGGCGGCCCTGCGTGCCGGCGAAGAATGGGCCAAACGCATGGACGACCGCGCAACCGCCGAACGCTTCCATGCCATCTTCCTTAAAGGGCAAGAAAACCTGGTAAAACGCTGCTGGAACGGCGAGTATTTCCAACAGGATTTGCCCGATTACCAAAAACGAACCGGCGAAGTCGGGCCCGGTTGCATGGCCGACCAACTCATCGGCCAGTGGTGGGCGCATCAGCTAGGGCTCGGCTATCTCCTGCCGCAAGACAAGGTCCGAACAGCCTTGAAGTCGGTCTTCCGCTACAACTGGGTGCCCGATCTGACCGGCTTCAAACATTTCCCAAGAGCATTCGCCGGCGACAAAGACAAA
>CAZNMP010000380.1:0-3470 GCA_964573875.1 uncultured Planctomycetaceae bacterium
CAAGCCAAATACGGGAACAGGGCAGGAACCAGTGACTGCCTTGAAGTCGTGCGTGTAAAACGTCTTGATGGCGTCGGCGCCAAGCTCGGCGACCACACGGCTGCCGATCAGCACGTCGTTGTGAAGTTCCTGCGGCGACATCGCGGCATGGCCGGTCGGAAAATACTCGCCGATCACAGGAATACCCAAGGCGTGGCAAGCATTCGTGAGTTTCGAGAACACTTCCACGTTAGCTGCGTCGCGCAACTCGTCGCCGGTTTGTAGTGTCAACGAAACCAATGCAATGTCCATGCCTTCACGCAGGGCATCTATCGGATCGAACGAATAGACGCTCTTCGCGCCGGTATACGCGAAATGGAAGCAATAAACGGTATTCCAGTTGAGCCGCACGACAGCCAGAGGGCGTTTAACGCCGGCGAACACGTCGCTGCAATGTCGGATCATGCCCGGGGCAAGCAAAACTGCATCGACCGTGGGGTTGATTTTGGCCGCCGTGGCCGGCAGATTCTCCATGCCGGGGATCGGTCCATCAAACAAACCATGGTCGATTGCCACAATCACCGCACGACCGTCGCCCATCAACCGTTGCAGTCGGATATCACGTCCGTCACGAATCACGTAAGAACTCCTCAAATAATGTTGAAAAAAATCGTTGATTGTATTTACTGCTCAGCCTCCGAAAAGGAACTGGAGCGTGTTGCCGTTACATGTGGATTGTCTAAGCGAGGTCGGCAGAAAATCCAATGCCGCCACCTCCTGCTCGTAGGTGCCCTTCAAGCGGAAATCCAAAAAGTCGTTTTCGCCCTGCCCTTGTCGACGGCGAACGATGTAGCTGTATGCAGGCGAATCCGAACCCCAAAGCATCATCCGTGGATAGGTTTCCACAAGTCTTTGCATCACGCGACGATAATCGGAATAGTCCGCGTCAAAACGCCTCTCGCCAAGGAAATCGAGAATGCCTTGTGTAACGAGGTCCACCTGAATTTTCATCGCCGACGTATCGACCCAGACATTTCCCAAAGATGCAGCCCGATCCAAATATTCGCGGTCGAATCCAATGCAATGCGCCAGACAAAACCGAAGATCACGGTTTTGTTCAATCACCTCGAAGGCCAACTTGGCGTTCGAATACTCCTCGCGAAGGTCGCAAGTTGTGTGCAGCAGAAACGGAAGATTTCGTTTCCGGGCGAATTCCAGGAACGCCTGGCCTTCATCGAGCAGCTTTGTAACGGGCGTTTGGCAAAAGACCGGTAGGATCTTGATGCCATAGATTGGAAACTCGCTTTCCAAACGCTCCAATTCTGCAATCTGCTCGGCCACATTCCGTCCGGGATCGACCGACACGAACGGCAAAAACCGATGTTGCAATTCTGGGCACCAATGGAACACCTCTTGCATGAGCAAGCGGTTTTCCTTGATGTATGGCGCCGGTGAAATCGGAGGGACGTCAGCCGTTACGGTCCCTTCAATAAGCTTGTGCAGATCGAAATGTAAATCGGGCGAAAACGGAAAGACCACGTTGACGTCCACGTGGCCGGCCAACTGGCGATAATACAGACCCTCGATGGTCTGGGCGTAGGGATACTCAATGCATGCATACGACTTGAGACTTACGCCAACGTGCGAATGCACGTCGATCGTTTTACCTTCAAGGTCGCTCGGTTCCATGCGGCGAATCGCCATGATGCGTCTCCTGCCTAAATCTGAATCTCTGTGCGGCGCTCATACGTATTCAAACTGCAATCGTCGGCAATTGGTCCGGAGAGGATCAATTCGCTTCTAAGGATTTGAAGAATGCTCGCGGGCACCAGCGGCGTCACGGGACCATGTGCTGCCAAACGAGTAATAAACCGCTGCCACATGCCTTCACCGCATCCTAAGCTATCCCAGAAGCTGACTAATTTCGAATTTACCAGATCCTTGGGCCCAATTGTAGCAGCTTTTGGCGGCACCCACGACCAATCGCCTGCGCTACCGGCATCGGCGTAGAGGCAATTTTGCATAATCGTGATCGGATGCAGATCGACGATTCGCGCGCCTTGTTGGAGATAGCCGTCCATATCCCCGACAAACTCGCGGCCCAGATGCGGCTCGAAGAATGCGATATGCCCAGACCAGCCGATCCCACCGTAGCACACATCGGCCCCGCCCTGATCCTCAATCATTTTTGTGTAATCGCCCACGTTTTGCGTGTTGGGAAAATGTATCTGGCTCTCGGGCATGCGTAGTTCGGGCTTGATCCGGCTGAACAAATCGTGCCACATCCAATACTGAAAGCCGCCGCGCCACGATCGTGGAGCCGTGTTGCCGTCCTGGTCGGCATATTCGTCCATGTTGAACGTATGCACATGATGGCACGGAATATTTAAATCATTGATCATCTTGGCCACTAAAGCGTAGTTCGGATTCGGCGCAGGCAGAATCAACACGTATCGCTTGCGTCCTTCGTCCAACGCTTGCTTGATTCCGGCGACGATGTGCATTACATAGCTGAAGCTGAAAGCGGTGTCGTTTTCGATCACGCGGATATTGAAGTTCTTATTCGGGTGATTTGTAACATCAGCCCGTTTGATTGCTCGAACACGCCGGCACTCGGCCATGTCGCGGAACTCGAGAAATTGGGCCATTTCATAAGAAAACTCTTGAGACATCATGGATTCCTGTGATACATAGTGGAAGAGACAAAGTCATTTCTTTGTGGAAACGTCGGTCTCCACATTATTGCCGCGAATGACGGGCCAGACAGTGCCCCGATTGGTGATAATTCCTTGCTTGACGCCGATCATACGATTGTTCTCAATTACGGGCATCGCCACGCCAGCCTCATTCTGTTCCGATAATTGCTGCGCGGTCGCATCGTCCAACTCGGCGTAGACGTACATTGCCGTTGTGCTCACATTACCCTCATTCGCTCGGGCGACGTTGCCCACGGCATACCAGCCGGCCACATCGGAATTGGGTCCGAAAAGCGGCCCCTTGGGACCACCCGCGGCGCCGCAAGAGTCGAAATAGAACGCCGGCGTTGCGCATTCGACGGACATCCCGCCCAACTGCTCCATGGTGTCGTCTCGTGTCAGGTTCCAACAACAGGGATTACGGAAGCTGGAATTCAGACCGACTCCGTAGCCAACGTTCTTTAGTGTATTTCCGGCGATAACGTTGTCGAAAGCGTTAAACCAGAAGAGAATTCCAGCAACTTTGGATCGGGGATCAATAAATCCCGCGTCAATTGAGTTATGAAAGATGATATTCTGGCGATAGGCTGCGGTCAGAGTGACACGGCTGGACCGATCCGGTAGGACACGCCAAGAACGGTCAAGCTTGAGAATAGTTCGATCCTGTTTCCGATCTGCCCCGATCACGACTCGGTATTGTCCTGCGCCTTTGCCGGCCGAGATGAACAACACCCAATGATCGTTCGTACCCACTTCTGGCAAAACGCGGCTTCTTGCACGATCCGATGTTGCATG
>CAZNMP010000381.1:0-3466 GCA_964573875.1 uncultured Planctomycetaceae bacterium
GCAGCACGCGACCGCCGTTTCGGTGACGTTGGGCGAAGAGTTCAATCTTCCGCCCGGCGCCGACGTGGCCGGGACGATGACCGCCGCCATGCGGCGGCTCGGTTTCGACCGCGTTTTCGACACCGGTTTTTCGGCCGACTTGACGATCATGGAAGAAGGCTCGGAATTGGTCCATCGGATCAAATCAGGCGGCAAGTTGCCGATGCTCACCAGTTGTTCGCCCGGCTGGATCAAGTTCGTCGAAACGTATTATCCTGATTTCATCGGCAATCTGTCGACCTGCAAGAGTCCGCAGCAGATGATGGGCGCGATCATCAAGAGCCACTTCGCCCAGCGCGAAGGGATCAATCCGTCGCGGATCTACAGCGTCAGCGTAATGCCTTGCACGGCGAAGAAGTTCGAGGCGGTGCGTCCCGAGATGGGTTCCGACGGCTTGGCCGACATCGACGCCGTGCTGACGACCCGGGAATTGGCCCAAATCATTCGGATGCGCGGACTGAATCTGCTCGACATGGCGACCGACACGGCCGACACCCCGTTCGGCGAACGCACGACGGCCGGCAAGTTGTTCGGCGCTTCGGGCGGCGTCATGGAAGCGGCCATTCGCTCGGCCTACTTCCTTATTACCGGCAAAGAGCTGGATAAGCTCGAAGTCGAGGCGGTCCGCGGCCTGGAAGGCGTCAAGGAAGCCCGCGTTTCGATCGACGGGCTGGACTTGGGCATCGCCGTGGTCAGCGGATTGGGCAACGCCAGCCGCTTGCTCGACCAGATCCGCGCCGGCCGCAACGATTTGCATTTTATCGAAGTGATGACTTGCCCCGGCGGTTGCATTGCCGGCGGCGGCCAGCCCATCGGCGCCAACACCGATGCGGTGCGGGCGCGCATGAAGGCGCTGTATTCCATCGACGCGCACGAACTGGTTCGCGTTTCGCATCACAACGAGGCGGTCAAACGCCTTTATGCCGAATTTTTGGGTGAACCCCTGGGAGAAAAGAGCCACCACTTGCTCCATACGCATTATGCACCTCGGGATGTGCTGATTTAACAGCCATCGGAGCATTGGTGTCATGGAGACAGCGGCCGGGAACCGAGCGTTCTCGGAGAGAAATCGTGGATAAACGCGGATGCCGGAAGCCGTCGGTTGCCGGCCTTTGCGATATTGATTCCAAGTTGCCCTATTGTCGCTCCAAAGGCGTCGCATGAGTTCGGCATTCATCACCACCGTCACCGAGCGCTGCCGCATGTGCTACACGTGCGTGCGGGAGTGTCCGGTCAAGGCAATCCGCATCGCCGAAGGCCAAGCCCAGGTCATCGGCGATCGTTGCATTGCCTGCGGCAACTGCGTGCGCATCTGCTCGCAGCACGCCAAGCTTCTGCGCAGCACCATTGATGAAGTGCGCACCATGCTTCGCTCGGGTGGGCGTATTGCGGCCTGTTTGGCTCCGAGTTTTCCGGCAGAATTCGCGGAGATCCATTATACCCAGCTTATCGGCATGATCCGCGCGTTGGGGTTCCAGCAGGTCGTCGAAGTTTCCTTCGGAGCCGACCTGGTGGCACGAGAATATGCAAAACTGCTGGAAAATCGCAACGGCCACCGCTACATTTCGACCAACTGCCCCGCCATCGTCGGTTACGTCGAGCGTTATTATCCCGACTTGATCGGGTCGCTGGCGCCGATCGTCTCTCCGATGGTAGCCATGGCTCGCGTCATGCGGCACATTCATGGCGACGACATGAAAATCGTCTTCATCGGCCCTTGCATCGCCAAGAAGGTTGAATCGCAGGAAGTCGAGATCGCGGGCGAAGTCAACGCGGTATTGACGTTTCCCGAGCTGCGTCGCATGTGCGAAGAGGAAGGCGTTTTTGCCGAAGGCGTCCCGGCGAGCGATTTCGATCCTCCGCACGGCGCCGTGGGCGGCCTGTATCCCGTCTCGCGCGGAATGCTTCAGGCGGCCGGCTTGAAAGAAGACCTGATGACCGGCGAGATCGTCGTCACCCAGGGACGCAGCCAAATGCTCGAGGCGGTGCGCGAGTTTTCCGAGGGCGACTTGGCCGCGCAACTGCTGGAAGTCTTGTGCTGCGAAGGTTGCATTGCGGGGCCGGGCATCATCAACGATTTGCCGCCATTCCACCGTCGCCGCCATATCCGCAACTACGTCTGCCATCGCATGGCCCATTTGGACAAAGAACAGTGGTCGAGCAATATGGAGCAAATGGCTTCGCTCGATCTGCGACGCACGTTCCACGCCAACGATCAGCGCATTGCCACACCGGCGAAGAACGATCTCACGGCGATCATGCATCGCATGGGCAAATTCACGCCCGCCGACGAGTTGAACTGCGGCGCCTGCGGCTACGACACCTGCATCGAACATGCCGTGGCGATTTATAAGAATCTCGCGGAATGCGAGATGTGCCTGCCGAATACGATCGACCAGCTTCGCTGCGCATTGAAGGAACTTGAAGCATCGCACGCCCAACTGGCCACCACGCAAGAGGCTCTTTTGCAGTCGGAAAAATTGGCCAGCATGGGCCAATTGGCGGCGGGCATCGCCCACGAGGTCAACAATCCGCTGGGCGTCGTGCTGATGTACTCGCATTTGATGCTCGACGAATGCCCTCCGGAGGCCAAGATCCGCGACGATTTGACGATGATTGCGGAACAGGCCGACCGATGCAAAAAAATCGTCGCCGGTTTGTTGCATTTCGCCAGGCAAAATAAGGTATGCCGGACGCCCTGCGACATTCACGAGTTGGTCGAACACGCGATGCGCGCGATCGCCTTGCCGGAAAAGATCAATCTGCAATGCAAGTATGAATTGACGGATCCGACGGCGGAAATCGATCGCGATCAAATCGTGCAGGTGTTGACCAATCTGGTGAGCAACGCCGTGGCCGCGATGAATCAAGAAGGCACGCTTACGATCAAGACCTCGGGCGACGAGAATTGGGTGCGTATCGCCGTCAGCGACACCGGCGTCGGAATTCCGCCGGAGAACATTAAAAAGATATTTGACCCGTTTTTTACCACGAAGCAGATGGGCAAAGGCACGGGCCTGGGGCTGGCCGTCACCTACGGCATCGTCAAGATGCACTCGGGCGACATCAGGGTCGAGTCGCAGGCGGACCCCTCGCGCGGGCCGACCGGCGCCACGTTCACCGTCACGCTTCCCCGAAAAGAATGATTTGTTGCACGCTTGAACTGCGTCAAGAACGACGCCATAATAGAATCGAGGAGTATATAATGACCGCACAGGACTACAAACCCGCCGTGCTGTTGGTGGACGACGACGAAGATTTTCTCTTCCAACAGCGGCTACGGCTGGAAAACGCAGGCTTTGAAGTAATCGCCGCCGGCGGGAGCGAGCAGGCCGAAGAGATTCTTGGCAATCGCCGGCCCGACGTGGCCGTCGTTGATGTCATGATGGAACACCCCGACGCCGGCTTCGTGCTTTGCCATCATATC
>CAZNMP010000382.1:0-3465 GCA_964573875.1 uncultured Planctomycetaceae bacterium
GGATGTGGGGGCTTTGCGAATGCTCGATGAGTCACTCAGTGTTGATACCTTGCCCGCAGTCCGAAGCGGAATGCAGATGTTGAACGTGGGATTGGGAGCCTCCGTGGCCGGTCGGCGGCTGCTTGGCGGGGGGGCGGGCAGTGCGGAGGAGTTGCAGACCCGGCAGTCGCAGTTGACCCAAGCGTTGGAGGAAACAGAACGGACCGCTCGGCGAGAGATTCGCGAAGCGGCTGAAAACGTGGAATCGCGGCTTCGGGAGATTGCCGTGGCGAAGAGCCGGCGGCAGGCGTGGAAGCAGCGGTTGACAGACCTCAAAGAGAAACGTACGGCCGATGGCACAACCGCCTTTGACGTTCGGACAGCTAAGCTGGAGATGCTGCGGGCTGAAAGCGAGGTTTTGCACAGGGTAATCGCTTGGAGGATTGCCCAGGCGAAGCTTCGGCAGGCCCAGGGGCTATTGGCGGTCGACTGTGGATATCATCTGCCGGAGAATTGCGAATAGGGGGGGCTGCGGCACAGAAAACCGATTTTTGGGTGCGATTTGTGCGAGAAAACGAATGCTAACACTTGCAGGCTATACGCACACCCATCTGAATGGCTGTTTTGTCCACCTTGGCACGGTTGACAGTCTCGGCCGGGTAGTTTAGGATCTGTAGTTTCACATTCTGTAGCGGGATTTGGAGGTAACGATACCATGGCTGTACCGAAGCGCAGGCAGAGCAATGCCCGCACCGGCAGTCGCCGTGCGCATGATTTCAAGAAGCCGAAGCAGCTTTCGTATTGCGAGCAGTGCAGTACGGCATTGCCGACGCATATGGTTTGTCCGAATTGTGGCTATTACATGGGCCGTAAAGTCGTAGAGACTGAGTCTTGAGCAGAATCGCATTTCTGTTTCCCGGACAAGGCGCTCAAACGGTTGGCATGGGCAAGCGGCTTATCGAGTCGTTGCCCAGCGTCCGTGGTCTGTATGATCGCGCGGCCGACGTGTTGGGCTATGACCTCGCGAAGCTATGCTTCGAGGGGCCCGCTGACGATTTGGATTCAACGATCTACAGTCAGCCGGCTATCTTTGTGACGAGCCTGGCGGCCTTGGAATGGCTGCGCAACGAATCGCCCGACGTGGTGATGTCGTGCGAAGCCACCGCGGGGCTGAGCCTTGGCGAATACACGGCGATGGTTTTCGCCGGCGTCATGGAGTTTGAAGACGGACTGATGCTGGTGCAGCGTCGCGGTGCGGCCATGCAAGAAGCGGCCGATGCAACCGCCGGCGGCATGGTCAGCATTTTGGGGCTCGAACAGGTCGAGGTCGAGGCCCTTTGCGAAAAAGCACGGAACGGCGAAATACTGAAGATCGCTAATTTGTTATGTCCGGCGAACATCGTTATTTCCGGCAGCCTGTCGGCCTGCGAGCGCGCGGCGGAGATGGCGCAATCGTTTGGCGCGATGAAAGCCGTGCCGTTGGCCGTGGCAGGAGCTTTTCATACCGAAATCATGCGGCCGGCCGATCAGCGTTGTGCCGAGGCCTTGGCCGATGTGCCGATGCAAAAGCCGCGGATTCCGGTGATTTCGAATGTGGATGCGTTGCCCCATGACGATCCGGAGGAGATCCGCCAAATTCTTGTGCGTCAGATTCTCCAGCCGGTGCGATGGGAAGACTCGATGCGTTATTTAATCCAGCAGGGATTCGACCAATTCTACGAGGTCGGACCTGGTCGCGTGCTTCGTGGTTTGCTTCGTCGCATTGATCGCGGTGTTTCGTGTCAATGCGTGGAAGTGTGAGAAGAGTTTTCGGTTGTCAGTTTTTAGTCATCAGTTTTTGATCTGATGTAAAACCGACGACGGAGAACTGACAACTGACCACTGAAAACTAAACACTGAGAAGGATATCGTGACAAGTCGAATTTCTACGAGTTTAAGCGGGCAAACGGCAATCGTAACGGGAGCGGCTCGCGGATTAGGGCGTTGCATTGCCCAATCGCTGGCGGCTGCCGGGGCCAAAGTGGCTTGTGTTGACGTCAATGTCGAGACCTTGGCCGAGACGGTCGAGGCCATTCGTTCCGCGGGCGGCACGGCCGAACCGATCGCCTGCGATGTGACGCAGAGCGAGCGCGTCGGCGAGGCGGTTGATCAGGTCGTCAAGTTGTGGGGCGGTTTGAATATCCTTGTGAACAACGCCGGCATTACGCGCGACAACGTGATCGTCCGCATGAAGGACGAGCAATGGGACGCGGTGATCAATATCAATTTACGCGGCACGTTTTTGTTCACCCGCGCAGCCGCACGGCCGATGATGAAGGCGCGTCAGGGGCGAATCGTCAACATCGCCAGCGTATCGGGTTTGATGGGCAATCCAGGGCAGGTGAATTACTCAGCGTCCAAAGCCGGCGTGATCGGTCTGACAAGAACGGTCGCCCGGGAGTTGGCGAGCCGAAATGTGACGGTCAACGCAGTGGCGCCTGGTTTTATCGCAACCGACATGACGGCGGCCTTGGGGGAGGAAATTCTCCAAGAGGTTCGGAAGCAGATTCCTTTAGGTCGTATGGGGGATCCGCAAGACGTGGCCGACGCCGTTCTTTTCCTGGTTAGCGATGCCGCCTCGTTCATTACAGGACATGTCTTGACGGTGGACGGCGGGCTGACCGTGTGAGAAGGTGATTTAGGAAGTATGACGAGGGCTGGTAAACGGCGTTTTTTCGGAAAACATGCTCTAGCCTGTGCCCCTAATTCTTAGTCAATTCCTAATCCCCTATGGACACGGAGCCGAAAAACCGGTATATCTTGCGGGACTGATTGGAAAGTGGGGCAAGACATGGGGTTTGTAACCCCGCGAGTTAGTTTTAGCAATAGTGTGGGGATTGCCACGGGAGTGCGTCCCCCGAAATATACGTAATATCCAGGAGGACCCCCAAGGTGGCCTCAGTTGAACAACGCGTGATTGATATTGTTGCCGAGCAGCTTGGCGTAAGCAAAGACCAGATTACCCGCGAAACGTCGTTCGTGAATGATCTGGGCGCCGATTCATTGGACACCGTGGAACTGGTGATGGAACTCGAAGAAGAGTTCGACATCAATATTCCCGACGACGTGGCCGAGAAGATCCAAACGGTCGGACAGGCCGTTGATCATATCGCTAAGGCCGTGGAAAGCACCGAAGCCTCTGCCTAAACGGAATCGCATGAAACGCCGCGTAGTGGTCACGGGCATGGGCGCCGTCACCTCGCTAGGATGCAAGGTGGACGAGCTGTGGACTCGCATTTGCAACGGCGAGAGCGGAGTTGGTCCGCTTGAGCGGTTGGAGGTGTCGAATTACCGCGTCCGATTTGGCGGTGAGATCCGCAATTGGTCCGTCGATGGCTATATCGAAGCCAAAGACGTCAAGCGGTACGATCGTTTCGTGCAGTTTTCGCAGGTCGGCGGCGTCGACGCCGTTCGGGATTCAGGGATCGACTTCTCCAAGGAAGATCC
>CAZNMP010000383.1:0-3458 GCA_964573875.1 uncultured Planctomycetaceae bacterium
GTTGTGCCATTTCAACTGCGATCAGACCGCCAATCGACAAGCCGGCTAAATGATAGGGCCCTTTCGGTTGGACCATCCGAATCTCGTTCCAATAATGGGCGGCCATGTCCTCGATGCAGTCTTGCGGCTGTTGGCCGGGATCGAGCCCCAAGCCTTGCAAGCCATAGACCGGGTGTCCATCGACCAATTTGCCGGCCAACGGTTGGAACGAGGTAATGTGGCCGCCCATGCCGTGAATGCAGAACAACGGCGAGGATGTTCCAACCGCGCGCAACGGCGCCAGGGAACGTCCGCTCACCATCGACGGTTCGAGCAGCGACGCCGCAAGTTCATGGAGCAAGGGAATTTCCATCGTTTCCGTCTTCACGGGCTCGGAAACGGAGGCCGCAACCTCGGGCAATGCCGGTGTCGGTTGCCGTTTTTGATCGCAATGGGCCGACAATTCTGATAACGGCATCTCGGGATGCGCAACGATTCCATCCAGCAGATTCAGGTACTGCTCGACCATGTGTTCCGCCGTGGCGTCTTCAAAGAGATCGCTGTCATATTCCAGCTCACCGTCTAAACCGTTTTCCAGCTCCACAAGAGTCATCCATATATCGTAATGCGCTCTTGTGGATTCCACGGGCGTCGGCAGATATTGGAACTCCATGCCCCGATGACGCTGCAACGAATTGGCATTTGCTCTTTGGTGATAAGCGAGGCAGGCATGAACGCCGGGGATATCGTTTATGCCATTGTTGGGGAATAGATGCTCCATGATCAATTCGATGGGCAACTCGTGGTGGGCCTGGGCTTCCAACGTCGATTGACGCACGCGAGCCAATGCCTCGCGGAAGGTCGGATTGCCTGAATAATCGTTGCGCAGGAAGAGCCGATTGGTGAACACGCCGATCAAATCCTGCGTTTCCCGCCGATTTCGGTTGGCAACGTTGAATTGCGTGAAGACATCTTCCGTCCCGCTGCGATGGCGCAACATAAGCTGATAGGCGGCAATCATAACCATGAATAAGGTTGCGTTTTCATCACGGGCAAGGCGGACCAGCCCACGTTTCACTTCGCCCGAAACATGGAATTGGACATCTCTCGGCGGACATTGAGATTCCGGATTGCGCGGCCGGTCGAATTCGATCGCCGGCTTGGTAAGGTTGGTTAATTTCTTGCGCCAATAACCTAAAAGCGAGTCTAAAACTTCGCCTTGCAGATAGCCTCGTTGCCAAATCGCAAAGTCGGCATATTGGATGGGCAATTCGCGCAACGGCGAGGGATGTCCGAAGCAATAAGCATCGTAAAGTTGTGCGATTTCCTGGAACAACACGTTCACCGACCACGCATCACTGATGATATGGTGCATGGTCGCTAGAATAACGTGTTCGTTCGCGCCAAGACGCAACAGGCGGAGGCGGAACAACGGTGCATGGCCGAGATCAAAACTCTGCAATCCTTGCTTACGCGAAAGGACGTTTATCTGCTCGGTCTGTTGACTTGCCGGCAAATCGCTCAAATCGTCGATGGGCAAATCAAATGTTAATTCCGTCGCAATTACTTGCAAGGGAATACCTTCGTCGCCCGGAATAAAGTGGGTGCGCAATGCCTCGTGACGCCGCAAGATTTCGTTCAACGCTTTTTGCAGGGCCTCGAAGTCGATCGTGCCCTTGACCGACAATGCCGCATGGATATTCAGCATGGGGCTGTCGGGAAAACGTTTTTGCGTTTTCCAATAGCGTTCCTGCGGATAAGAAATCGGTAGCCGTTCGCTGCGCGTTTGCGGCATAATCGGCGCCGAAACGCTTGAGGTTCCCATCGCCTGCAACTGAACGATCTGTTCGGCCAAGCTGTCTAATTGGGATGATAGGAACAGATTGACCAATGGCAAATCAATGGAAAACACCTTGCGAATGCGAGCGACCAGCCGAAGGGCCAACAACGAGTTACCGCCTAATTCAAAGAAATTATCCGTGGCGCCGACACGCTCGATGTTCAGCAATTCCGACCAAATCAAGGCCAACTGCCGTTCGGTTTCCGTCCGAGGTTCAACAAACTCTTTTCGTGCGACCGTTTGGCTCCAATCGGGATCGGGCAACGCCTTGCGGTCGATCTTGCCGCTATTGGTGGTGGGCAATGCCGTTAGAGTGACAAACATCGTGGGAACCATGTAGTCGGGCAACTGCTGAGCCAGCGATCTTCGCAATTCCGCGATATCGGGCGCTGCACCGGCTGCACCGACGACGTAGGCCACCAGTTGCAAATCGCCTGCCGTGCGCTGCCGTGCCGCCACGGCTGCCTCGGCCAGCGAAGGATGTTTGCGCAACAGTTGTTCAACCTCGCCCGGCTCCACCCGGAAACCGCGAATTTTTACCTGATTATCGGCACGGCCTAAAAATTCGATCTGGCCGTCCGGCCGCCGCAACGCCCGATCGCCGGTTCGGCAAAGCTTCGCATCAGGCTTGTCGGAAAATGGATCGGGGATGAAACGTTGAGCACTTAAAACCGGATCGACATAGCCGCGCGAAACGCCGTCGCCGCCGATGTAAAGCTCGCCCGGCACTCCGATGGGCAATGGCTCCATCCGTTGATCCAATACATAAAGTTGCACATTGGGGAAGGGGCGACCGATCGGCGTCAGCGCCCCGTCGGTCAAAATGCTTACTTCGCCCTCGAAGTAGGAACTATCAATCGTGGTCTCCGTCAGACCGTAGGTATTCAACAAGCGAACGTGTGGCCCAAATACGCGGCGCGCCCGCCGATGATCGGCCACAAGCCAAGCGTCCGAGCCGGTGATGCCCAGCTTCAGACAATCCAGCGATTGATGGGTTTCGTCGAGATACTGCACGAGATTGCGGAACACAATCGGCACGAATTCGGCCGCTTCGACCGCTTCCCGGCGAATCAGATCGCAAAGCCGAGGAGCGTCGAGCAAAATTTCCTTGCGGCAAATCACCAACTTTCCGCCGGAGCACAATGCCCGGACCATGTCGCCGCCGAACACATCGAAGGCGAAGCTCGCCATTTGCAGATGCGAGCGAACTTCGGTATCCAAACGGTAAACTTGCTTCCAGCCGATGTAGGCATTTAGCAAATTGCCGTGCGTCACCTGAACGCCCTTCGGCCGACCGGTAGAACCGGAAGTGTACAGAATATATGCCAAGCTGTCGGGAGTAAGAGACGAGGGATGAGGGATTAGGGATTGGGGATTAGCGTTTGGTTCCCTCTCCCTTTGGGAGAGGGTTAGGGTGAGGGCGGGGTCAGGAGATTTATGATTTATGATTTCTGATTTATGATTTGTTACCTCTGCTCCCTGAACCCTGACCCCTGCCCCCTCCAAAATCACGCGCGGCAAATCGCCCGAGCGAAGCGTTGCGCCCGCGTTCTCGTCGGTCACGATGAGCGACACTTTGGCATCGTCGAGAATATATTGAATCCGATCCGAAGCATCGCGCGTATAGGCGGGATCAAGC
>CAZNMP010000384.1:0-3438 GCA_964573875.1 uncultured Planctomycetaceae bacterium
GGCTGGATTCGCCAATGGGGCCCGTCGGCCGTGTGCCTTGCAATTTCGCCCGCGGAACCCGATCGCGTCGCTTTCGGCACCAGCGGCCATGTATTCACGACCGAGAATGGCGGCCAAACATGGCAGCAACGCTATTGCCGCGAGTTGCCCGACGGCCGCATTGCCGGCACAGGCCTGGAAGTAACCTGCCTGAATGCCGCCGTCTTCGATCCAGTGCATCCGCGACGGCTCTATTTCTGTTACGCCGACATCGGTTTGCTGATTAGCGACGATCTGGGCCAAACATTCCGGCACAGCGTTCAAGGCATGAAATACCCCAATAACTGCTTTACGCTGGTCGTCGATCCTCAATCACCCAAGACCATTTGGGCCGCCACGGGACAATGGGAGACCAACCTGGGCGACATTTGCCGCTCGGATGATGGCGGGCAGAGCTGGCAGGTCGTTGGAAAACCCGAGTCCGGTCTGCCGGTCGGTCAAGTGCAGTGTCTGCTGCTGGATCGCTCTAGCCCCAACTCCAAACGTCGGCTCTTGGCAACCTCAAAAGGCAACGGCATCTATGAATCGCACGACGGGGGGCAGTCCTGGCATCCGATTCACGCCGATCTGCCCGCCGACGCACGGAAAGACCCTCGTGGCTTGGTGCTCGATACGGGCGATCCTCGCCGCATCATTGCCGTATTGGCGGGCGGAGCAGCCAACGCTGGCCTCTATCAAACCCGCGATGGCGGTGCCCACTGGCAGCGCCTTTCGCAACCGTCGTGCTCGCCCGATGTTCAATGCTTCATCGCCGATCCACGGCGTCCAGAAGTGCTTTACATGACAACCCGCCAGTTCTACGATCAGGCCTCCAAGCAATACTATCCAGGCGGCGTGCTGAAGAGTGCCGACCGCGGGCAGACGTGGCAACCGCTATTAACACACCGTTTCGTCACGTCGGTAGCCGTCAGCCCGACCGACAGTCAAACGCTCTATGCAACCACCAGCGATCATCCCTACCACGACGATTCTGTGGCCGAAGGCGTGCTGAAAAGCACCGACGGAGGTCGAACCTGGCAGCACGAGAACACCGGCCTATCCGTGCGGAACGTCAAATCCCTCACCATCAGCCCCCACGATCCCACCTCACTCGTCATCGGCATCCAAGGCAACAGCGCCTTCGTGGGCAGGGAAAAGGGCGATAAGTCCAATAACTGAACTTTTCCCCTTGGAAAAAGTCGGGGCGACGGGACGCCAATAGAACTTTTCTTGTGCAGTGCAACGTCAATTAATCCGCATATTCGATGCTTAATCACCATCTTCGTCCAACACAACCTGCTCTGACGCTGAATCGGATAATTGGCGGCTGGCCATGACACAACACCGAGTCTTATTTGGCAGCGTGAGCTATTTGGAAGTGCTGCCAGCTAATGCCGAGTCGGTTGTACACAGTGAGTGAGCCATGTTATGTGCCATGGCATGGTCTGCTGCGAGTGCGATGACAGCAACCGTTGCACGATAACCTTGATATCTGCCTTCAATGGGAATGAGACGCATGCAAAACGACTTCTTTCCAAAATCACCTTCTACTTCGGCAAAGCGTTCTTTGGTATCACAAACTACTCTCTCGTGTTTCACCATCAACCCAATATTGACTGGTTTGGCTATGGAATTGTCGAAGCTTTGCAGGAGGGCGTGAAGGGCCTTTTTCAGTCTTGCTTCCGTGACAAGTTCACAGTAATCGGCGCTAATGATGATGAGCTTGTGCTGTGCTTCATTTATGAAGGCCCAACGATGATGCCTTTTATCGCTGTTTGTGACAGACATTGCTGTGAAGCCTGTGCCGGGCGTTTGGACGGTGATTCCAAGACCCGGATGGAGGAAGACGCTCTCGTCGCCGGTATCTTTCAGTATGAAATCCCCTTGAACCGCGGTCTGAAAGGCAGCCAATCGATTCTCGCTGACCTTCACAGCGCCAAAAGAGACAGCAATCGCAAATACAGCCAGGAGGACACCACAGCATATCAGAAATTTGCGCCTCTTGTACCACAGCCATAGAACAATTACTGAGAAGATGGTGAAAATGGTGGTAAGTTCGCCGACTCGCTCGGGCTTGATGTCGGAAAACAGTGATACCACGAGGCCAAAACCAACACATGCGAGTACCAAGACTACGATTCCTCGCAATGACCGACTCGGCTGCGATTTGGGTTGTACGGCGCAGGGGCTGTCTGCCACTACTCCTTCTTGACCATAACTCATGTAAGGCTCCTGATCTTGAAGTCTAATTCCCAAGTCTAGGTCGCGATAACAAGAAATGCCAAGAGAGCCTGCTATTGGATACTTAAAGGAGTATAAGTGAACTGGCGTCTTGATGACTTAACTCTTTGCCCCACAATGAGAAAGCCCTTCGACGTTCTCGCCGAAGGGCTTCTGGTCCAATCGTGTCCAATTAGTCGGGGCGAGAGGATTTGAACCTCCGACTTCCTGGTCCCAAACCAGGCGCGCTAGCCAGACTGCGCCACGCCCCGAACGTATCTTACTTATGCTAGCAAATTCTATGCCGCCTGCAAGGCGGGGCGAATGCCGAGAAATCCCGTGAAAAGTACGGACAAAATGGGGATCGCCTCAAAAAGCAACTGCGTTTAGCCCCTCTAATCCCTATCCACTTCAATCGCTTGGCTCCCGCTCCTTCAGACGCTCTCCCAGTTCACCGGCCTCCAGCACGGTATCCGCATTCTCATATCCGGGAGCACAGCAGCAAAGGAACCGCAACGCTGTTGTTCCCGTGTTCGTGATCTGGTGCGGGGCGCCGGGCGGAATGGCAATGGCGTCGCCGGGCACCACGGTCTCCAACTCACAACCGATCTGCATCTCGCCCATCCCTTCCAAAATGTAGTAAATCTCCTCGGTTCGAATGTGGTGGTGTGCCAAGGAG
This sequence comes from uncultured Planctomycetaceae bacterium, assembly GCA_964573875.1. GTDB lineage: Bacteria > Planctomycetota > Planctomycetia > Pirellulales > Thermoguttaceae > CAYWGR01. The sequence goes on from CAZNMP010000384.1 coordinate 2,918, forward strand.
TGAGTGCCGGGCGGCAGACGAGCTTCGGCCAGCGTTTGGTTGCGGATGCACGAATTGCGATACGCCAAAAGCTCCCGAATCTCGGAGCCGTCTTTGGTGATGAAGGCCGGAACGCGGTCGAGTTTTTGGATGTCCACGGCTACTGCTCCTTAACAAAAACACCCACCACAGCCGGATCATAAGGCCGAACATCCCAAGCCTGAGGTTGGGGTAACGTGTTGAAATCGAATCGAGCATCGGACTCGACAATAAAAACGCTTTCCGCCGGCGCTAATTGAATCATCCCAGCGATGAGTTTGAGCATGTCATCCTTGCGGTCAACAAAAAAAGCATAAGGAGGCGAACAAAACACAGCCCAAGCCATGTCGGCCGGAAGAATCGATGTACCGTTGGCCAATGCGGTTACTTGTTTCTGCCACCAGAGGAATGTATTGCCGGGGATAACCTCGACTTGTTGTTCAATGCCCAGCGTGGCGGCATTCTGGCGGATGATGGCGGCCGTAGGATAATGCTGCTCGACG
>CAZNMP010000385.1:0-3415 GCA_964573875.1 uncultured Planctomycetaceae bacterium
CCATTGCGCGGCAAGCTTGCGGAATGGAAACTACTGGCCCGGTTCGCAGGGCAATTGACGCGGATAAGGCACCGGGAACTTGGGCGGCAAGGGCTGGCCGTATGTTTCGGACCAGTCTTCCCGCTCGTCTTCCGTGGCGTAGTAACGGAGCCATATATCGGGATCGAAATTTGCGCCCGTGCAATCCCAGTGCAGATAGTTGTTGGGCCAATCGATTTTCTTTTCGCGGGCGGGCAGGATGTCACGGAACAATAGCCGATAAAGCTCGCGATCGCTCAGATGATCGGTGAAATCAAGCACAATCCGCTTCTGATACAGCTTACGGATTACGTCCCAAAGGATCTTGTGAAGATCTTCGTCTTCGATCGCTTCTGGCCGCGGCGGCCTGAGTTCCGGATCGAACCAACGATAGATCGGCAGGACGGGAGCTTGTTCCCATGCCAGCATCGCGGCAAGAAATTCGTTCTCGGCAGCCAGCGAAAAATGCTGGACATTGACACGAGTAATCGACTCGTCGAAGTAGCGTTCCAACTCATCTCGCAACTCGGCGTTGCGAAGAATTTGATCGACCTCGTCGGGTTGCGGATGGCGCGCGTTCTGCATGGAAAGTCGTTCTCTCTTCCTTGCCGCTAATTCCTTTTATGTGTCCCCTTAGATATCGAGTTTACTTGGCCTTTCTCAAATCTCCAAGAGAGAACACCATGGAAAACCACGTTTTCTTGAGCCAATTTCGGGCGGAAATCGTCACGAACGACAAGGTTGGCAAAATACGCCCGCACAACCGCTACAACCCGTATATTTTGTCGCAAAAAAAGAAGAGAAATTCGCCCTCGCCAATCTGAATAACGCAAAGATAAGAGAATCCGTCGCACCTGAAAAGCGATTGGACACAAACGTCTTGCATACTTTTCGGTGCCGTTTGGAAAAGTGGTTATCCACGGCTTCCGCTGAAATGTTCGTGCCGGTTTGTGAAGCCGCAAGCGGCTTGTTCGGTGGTGGCAGAGAGTTCGTGGAGAACGTGCTAGGAGAGCCTATACAAGTTCCAATACGCCAATGAGATCCTTCGCTTCGCTCAGGATGACGGCTTTTTCATTAGGATGACGGTTTTACCGTGACCAAGGACTCTGCAGTTCCACGGCGATTCTTGGTTTTAGGCGTTGCCGTGTCGTTCTGCTTCGATCTGGTGCTCTAATTCCGTGATTTTATCGACGCGGCGCGCATGCCGTCCGCCGTCGAAAGCCGTGTTCAGCCAGATTTCGATCATGCGATCGATCAACCGTTCGCCCAAAAGATCGGCCGAGAGGCAAAGCACATTGGAGTCGTTATGGCGGCGGCTTAATTCCGCGGTAATATCATCATGGCATGGGGCGGCTCGAACGCCGGCCACTTTGTTTGCGGCGATGCACATTCCAAGACCGGTTCCGCAGACGAGAATGCCGCGATCGGCTTCGCCTCGGCTGATTTTGTAGGCTACCTCGGCGGCGATATCCGGGTAATCGACCGAATCGGCCGAAAAAGTGCCCATGTCGATCGGTTCGTGGCCCAATTTTTTGACCAGTTCGATAACGCTGGCTCGGATAGCAAAACCGCGATGGTCGGTTCCAATGGCAATTCGCATGTGAGATAAATGTTGTTAGTGGCTTTTGGTTATGACTTGTTTAGGACACAATAGGGATCAAGTGTTGATTCAATAAGGATAATTCGTTCATCCGGGATTCCAATTCTCGTTGAATTTCCGCGGCACAACGGCGGTAGCGATCGACCGAGGATCCGATGGGATCGCTGATGTCGGCCCCGTCGGTCGCCAGTAGCTGTGCTCGCTCGGCGGCCGAAGGCCATTGGGCCACGATGGCCTCGCGGTGCGATCGGGTCATCGTATAGATTACGTCGGCATGGCGCACGAGCGGCTCGGTTAAGGGCTGGGTTTCATGGCTGCTGAGATCCAAGCCCCTATCCTTGAAGATATGCACGGCCTCGCTGCTGGCACGACCGCCCATCATGGCGGCAATTCCGGCCGACATGACCAGGATGCCGCGATCCTCCAGTTCGTCGATTTTGCATTTTAATCGCTTGGCAAGCATGTCGCGACAAAGCATTTCGGCCATAGGGCTACGGCATGTATTGCCCGTGCATACGAAAAGGATCAGCAAGCTGGAAAGTCGCCGCAAGGTTCGCTCGGGCACGACTCCCGCTCGCAACACTTCGTATCGCCCCCGGGCGACGCGGACGACCGAAGAGGGTTGGCCGAAACGGCAAGGGCCGTCATCGACCACCAAATCGATTTCGTTGCCGAAAGTATCCACGATTTCCTTGGCCGTTACGGCCTCGGGCTTTCCCGCCCGATTCGCGCTGGAAAGGGCAAGGGGACCGGCCAACATACGTAAAACATCAAGGATCACCTGATGTCCCGGCACACGTAAGCCAACGGTATGCTTGGGCGAAACCGCCTGCTGGACCTTGAGCGGCAATTGGCGCACGAGGCTTTCGGGGTGCGAATCATCGACGACCAAAGTGATCGGCCCCGGCCAGCAACGCCGCGCAAGCCGCTGTGCCAAGGGGCACATATCCGGGGCATAGTCGCGTGCTTCATCGGCGCTTTTGATGGCCAATGCCAACGGCTTGGATGCCCCGCGTTCCTTGGTTGCTAAGAGCCGCTCGACGGCGCTTTCGTTCAACGCGCTGGCGGCAAGCCCATAGACGGTTTCGGTTGGAAAGGCGACCAAACCCCCTTCTGCCAGGGCTTGGACCGCGCGATGTACCACGTCGCGTCTGTCTTCCGCACTCCGAAGATCAATCACCACCGGCGGCATGGCATTGTCCAAACTACCCCCAAAAAAATCGTCGTAATATCTTATTCTACCAGTTGTTACGCAACAGCGTCAAGCCGGTCGCATCCGCTAGAGGCGTTAAATATGGCGGAATTCCCTAAGAATGACTTATCTGCTCAATTAACCGTTTGCCGCTTGGAAGAATCTGAAGATTCCGGTTTTTCCGTCCCTCGGGCGTTGGGTAATAGCGACCTTGGCTATGGTGTGCAATATGCCGGATCTTGGGGATATGGCTCCTATGTTGGCAAACAGAAATTGTTTCGCCCCAAGGTGTGGAGATAGCCGATACCCCCAAAAGCAGCGTTGTGCTGGCAATCTAGGCAAACGAGGAATCTTGAATATGAACAAAGACACCTATCGAGTCGTTACACGCGGGGCCGACGGTCAGATCCGTATCCGAGATTATGACTCTCGAGAGGCTCTGTTGAAGCGACATTCCCAGGTCGGTGTGGACGATTGCAGCACGGACTTGGATTTGCGCGGCCTGCCGGTCTTTCGAGGTCTGATTGGCCCAATGCCGGAGGGCAAAAACGTCATTCGTTATGAATCGCCCGAGGTTTTCGAGACGCTGACGAAGGATTGGAGCT
>CAZNMP010000386.1:0-3413 GCA_964573875.1 uncultured Planctomycetaceae bacterium
TCAACCTGGCGTTGCGCGCTACGGAACCTCAGTGCAAATAGGCTTTACGTCAATTCTCCGGCAGGTCGTTACGAGTGTTACCGATTCTCGCCAAAGCACTTACGTCGATCCTCCGCATCTCGAAAATCGCCGTAACCCTAATTCCGCGTTTTTCTGAAAATTTCCACAGTAAATTCCCTCCGGAAAATCGCCGGAAGCCATTGCAGCTGTTCATGTTACATCAATATCTTACCAAACTTATGCAAAACGACCTTTTTCCGGTTATCTGCCTCCATCGCCGATTATACTTGCCGTAACTGCTTATCTGAAGGCAAGTTATTAGCCAGCCTGAAAATCTGCGAGCCAAAATTGCAAAGGCCTTCTATTGGTGCAAAATCCCACAAAAATCCTCCTGGTCCAAGAAATGCCGACTGCCAGGCAACACATAATTGCCTCCAGCCAGAGCCTACCGCTCGTGTCGGTTTTTTCGACTTGCGTGTCGGTTCCTTCGACACGCCTTGTCTCTCCCCATCCATGAACGCAAGAAATCCATTCTTATTCCCCTGGAAAACAAGGCGTTTTCCCACATCCCATCTTATCTCGGCCACGGCACGGCATTTGCATATCCCCTAGCACAAACCACGAAGGGGTTGGATTAGCTGGCACTTAACCTCAGGGAATAGCAATGCGATTGATATCTACCGTCACCATCTCTACTGTTTGCGCTTGTTGGATCCTCGTCTCGACAAACCTCATGGCGGCCGACGCCAAGACGGGCCCCGATCCCAAGACCTACCAAAAGGTCGTCAGCCAAGCCATTCAGTTCCTGGCCGCCCACCAGGGCGAAGATGGATCGGTCGGACGTCAAGTCGGAATCGGCCCGACGGCCATCGCCACCTTAGCCCTGTTGCGTAGCGGACGCACCGTTGATGACCCCCAAGTGGCCAAAGGGCTCAAGTTCCTCGACGACTACACGCAAGAAACCGGCGCTATCTGCATGCCGGGCTCCCGCATCCCCAACTACGAAACCTGCATCGTCATGATGTGTTTCCAAGCGGCCAATAGCGATGGCCGTTATGCCAAAATCCTCAAAGACGCCGGCGCATTCGTTCGCGGCGGCCAAGCCGATGAAACCAAAAGCATCGACAAGTCGGACAATAGCTACGGCGGCGAAGGCTACGGCGGCAAGTCGCGGCCCGACCTCTCAAACACCGCCTTCCTGCTCGACGCTTTGAAGTCGTGCGGAGCCAAGGCAGACGATCCGGCCATCCAAAAGGCGTTGGTATTCGTCTCGCGATGCCAAAATCTCGAAAGCGAGCACAACACCTCGCCGGCCGCCGCGAAAGTCAACGACGGCGGATTCGTCTACACGCCCACCGGCGATACCAAGCCCGGCAGCCCGAAAGAAGGCGTCAACCAGCAGCCCTTGCGCAGCTACGGCTCAATGACCTATTCCGGCCTGAAAAGCATGATCTACGCCGGTCTCGATAAGAACGATCCACGCATGAAAGCCGCCATTCAATGGATCCGTCAAAACTACGACGTGGAAAACAATCCCGGCATGGCCGACGCCGGCCTGTATTACTACTACCACACGCTCTCAAAGGCCATGAGCGTGCTCGGCGAGGACATTTTCGTGGATGCCAAGGGCGTAAAGCACGATTGGCGGCGTGAACTGACCGAGGCCTTGGCCAAGCGTCAGCAGAAAGATGGCTCCTGGGTCAACAAAAACACCAAATGGATGGAAGGCAACCCCGACCTCTGCACGTCGCTTGCGCTCTTGTCGCTGACCTATTGCCAACCGACAAAAGCGGAGAATGTCTCTTTGAAATAGGTTCTCTCTCGTTTCCGGAGAGGACAAGACCATGGTCCCGTGGGGTTTACAGTCTGGCCCCGAAGCTCCAGCTTCGGCATGAGAGTAAAAGAGATTCAAATAAGAGTGTACTATGCGACGTTCATCTACAAGCGGCTTTACATTGGTTGAACTTTTGGTCGTCATCACGATCATCGGCATCTTGATTTCGTTGCTGCTGCCGGCAGTGCAAGCCGCCCGCGAGGCCGCAAGACGAATGCAGTGCAGCAACAATCTGAAACAACTTGGCTTGGCGATGTTGAATTATGAGCAGCAACACAACGTCTTGCCGGTGTTTTCCAACAATTTCACTCCACAGGCCTTCATGTTGCCGTTTATCGAACGGCAGAGTGTGTACGACCAGTTGCAGGTGAACCTGCCCGTGTCCGACAGACAACCTCTACGAACGGCCGCTGCCACGATCATATCGACTTTCGTCTGCCCGACCGACCCCGAGAGTGTTGTGCACACCTATACATCGTCCGCTGGTGGATCGGGCACAAAGGTGTTTACAAGCCCGCTAACCGTTGCAGGCACCAATTATGCAATTAATGGATCAAGCGGCGCGGGCACATCGACCGCAAACATCGACGTGTTCGTGGTAACGCCCGCCAATGGCGTTCCTGACGGCATTTGCTACAAAGGCGCAAAATTGAGGGTTGCTGACATCAAAGACGGGTTGTCGAACACCGTGGCTTTTTCGGAAACTCTGCGAGGGCCGTGCGATACTCCCGCCAGCTCGACAACCGCCGATCCGCAAGTTTATGGATGCACCATTTCGGGAAGTATTATGGCAATCGCCGCCCAGTGCGACAACAACGATCCAACAGCGGCACTTGCGGCGAAGAAGAGCTGGAACGGTATTCGAATGGTTCAATGGTTTATGAGCAATCAGGAAGCCGGTTCGATTTTGAAAGCCCGATTTACTCCGAACAGTCCGGTTCCCGATCTCAATATGGCCAGATATTGGGTGAATGCCGCCCGAAGCAGGCATCCAGGCGGCGTGAATTGCGGCTTATGCGACGGCAGCGTGCGATTCATCGGCGATTCCGTCAGCGTGACGACGTGGCATGCTCTATGGACGCGAGCTGGCGGCGAAGTAGCCATTGACTTTTAATATCTCCATAACATCACTCTGTTCTTCAAATCCATTAGAAGCTTCTTCACGATGACCGACACTACCACGAATCCCACCCCTCCACTTCAAGTTGAACATCTCACCAAGCGGTTCCGCCAAGGTGCAACGACCATCGAGGCTCTGCGCGACGTTCGGCTGACGATCGATCGTGGCGAGTTCGTGGCCGTGATGGGAGCGAGCGGCTCGGGCAAAAGCACCCTGCTGCATGTCATGGCCGGTTTGACGCGCCCCGACCAAGGCGTTGTTTCGGTCGATGGCAACAATTTAGCGGCAATGTCGGATTACGATCTCACGCTGTTTCGCCGCCGGCATATTGGTTTGGTGTTTCAGGCGTTCAATCTGATTCCCACACTGACCGCCTACGACAATATTCTGCTCCCCCTGCTGGCCGATGGACGAGCCGATCGGGCCAATGGCTCGTTGGACCAGTTGCTCGGGCGTTTG
>CAZNMP010000387.1:0-3403 GCA_964573875.1 uncultured Planctomycetaceae bacterium
GATTTCGGGATTTCAGATCTGACTCACTAGCCACTTTCTCTGCCCCCTGCCCCCTGCCCCCTGCCCCCTGACCCCTGAGTTCTGACCCCTGTTCAGCCATTCGCTCGACATACTGCCGCCCCTGATGTTCCAACTCCATCGGTTCGAGCAAGAGGAACCAACTTTGCGGGGGCAGATAGTCGGCCAGATGCGCATCGTCGTTGGCACCGCGGCTGATGATCGTTACGTTGATCGAGGCGAGAGACTCCAAACTCCGTTGGCTGGAAATCTCGAAACGCCGGATCGATTCGATTTCATCTCCGAAAAACTCGATGCGAACCGGATCGTCCCAGTCCGGCGCGAAAATATCAAGGATGCCGCCCCGGATCGAAAACTCGCCGGGCAATGTAACGGCGGGCGTGTTGAAAAAACGGCTTTCCGCCAGCCATCGCGCCAATTCCTCAACCGTGGCCGTTTCACCGACGCGCAGCAAACGTGTCTGACGCTCCAACGTCTCCCGACTGGGCACGGGCTGCAAAAGACTTTGAATGCTCGTGGCCACAAGTTTCGGCGGCACATCGACCTGCAGCATCTTCAGTAGATGCAGACGCTGGCCGAATACATCGTCATACTCGGCGCCGTCAAACGTTTCCAACGCAGGAAATCGCTCGGGCTTCAGTCGTGTAAAGAGAGCTAAATCTTCAATCAGCTCATCGACTTGCTCAACCTGCGGACAGACGACGACCAACGAGGCGGGAACGCGATCGGCCAATGCCGCCGCCACGAGCGCGCACGACGACCCCCAGACTCCGTCGAGCGTCGCCGCATGGCCTTCTACAAGACTTTGAACGACTTCGGCGAAGCCGGCTTCCGATCTCAAGCATCCGGCCAGTTGCATCAACCGGTCGGACGCGCTGGCAGCCCGTTCGGCATCGGCCATAATGGTGCAAAGATTGTAGCGTAGCCCACGGATCCAGAAAAGGCGGCTTCCCCGCCATATTTTGGAAAGTTATTCCAAGGGCCGCTTCCTCCGGGCGTTATTCCCGGGGCAAGGATGCGCGGATCTCATCCAGAAGCTCTCGCGTCCCGTGCTGGTCGCACCAAGAATAGACGTAATCCCAGTCGATCCGGTCATTTTGCATGTCAATAACGTTCTCTAAATCCTCAATATCCTTCCGTCTGCCCCCTGCAAATGACCATCGCAATTTCGTGACAATTACATCCTCGACCGTTGGAACAAATACATCGCGGCCCATGATGCTCTCACTGCGACGACGTTTAAACCGCTCGATGTCATGGGGATCATCACTCAGCAAAAAAATCTCAATCGAGAATGGATTTTCGACCAGATGCAAGATATAGCGCTTTGTCGCAGTCACCGTTTCAAAGGACATCTGCGGGTCTAGACGAAAAGCCGAACCTAAATGCTCCGTCAACACCGAGATTGTCCCCGGTTTCAGTTGAACTACAAAATCTGCATCTTGCGTGGATCTTGGGATACCGTAAAAATTGCTTGAAAATGACCCCACTACCATATAGGGAATCCGTAGAGCCACGAATGCGTCGATAACAGCAACGGTAGCTTCATCGCTATTCATCGGCGATTCTCCCGCTCTCGAATTCTGGTCAGCCTTTCGCGGAGAATCTCCTGAATGCGGCAGTCATCCGCATCAGGATACTGGCTACGAATGCCGTCGGCCATGATTCGGCAAGAACGATCAAACAGACGAGCACCTGCCAAGAACTTGTCTTCCGGCGACATGGCGCGGGCCTGCCGCACCTTGTCCAAGTACAAGGCGTCGATTAGTTCTTTGGTCGGTTGCATCAAATTCAACCGGATCGATTAACGCTTGCCGCCGCGACCGCCGCCGCGATTGTCGCGCGGGCCGCGGTTGCCATGACTGTTGTGATGGGGGCCGCCGGCCGGTCGTTTCGATCGTGCTTCGATATTCTTATCGATCAAAAGCCCCACGGCCTCGTCCCAAGTGGGAATGCCGCGGAATCCCATCCGCGCCGGCTGCTCGCCCTCGGCGCTGCCTTCCTCGCCAAGATCGAATTCGTCGCCGACATCATGCGGTTCGGCATGATCCAAATCCTCGTCGGATCCAGCTTTTTCGCCGCTCGCGCGAGGAGCGGATTCCGTCTCGCGACGATTTCGGCCGCGACGTGAACGACGCCGACGCGGACGACGCTCGCCCGTTTCTTCGCGCTCCGATTCCTCGCCGACGGGCTGCCGCTGGTCCACGTCTGCCGATTCTTCCTCGGCCGAAACGACGCCCAACTCGGAAATCGACTCGTCCGAACGCTCGTCGGAAGTCGTTTCCGTCTCGCGACGTTGCTCTCCGCCGCGACCGCGACGACGGCGACGGCGACGGCGACGAGGGCGCTTTTCCTCGGTCGATTCCGACTCTTCGCCCGTTGCCTCTTCGGTTTTTTCCGAGTCCGAAGATTCCAACAAATCATACGGCTCCTCGAAATCGAACCGCTCGTCAAAAAAGTTCGGCGATTCCTCGGGCTTCTCCGACGGAGGCGTTTCGTGCGGCTCTCGCTCTGGCAAGGGGCCGAATAGAGCTGCCAACGGATCCGGCTTGGGCGTCCAAGGCAAAATAGATTCCAGCTCGGGCTCGACCGGCTCCGGGGCAGACGGCGCTGCTGGCGCCGGGGCTGGTGGAGTAATCGCGGCTGCGGCCGGTGGTGCGGCCGGAGCTGCCGGCGCTATTCCAAGCTCGCTGGCCAGCAAATCCCAATCCGCTGTTTGCGGCGCTGCTTTACGCTCGTGATGCACCGGCTTGTGGACGGGCGGCGGGGCTACCGGACTTGGTTGCTGTGCGGCAGGCTCCTCCGAGGGGGAGGTGGCTCCCAATTCTGACGCCAAAAAATCCCAATGATTTGGTGAGTTCGGTTCGGTCATATTTCAATTACCAGCTTTTCGATCCTATCAACGCGTCTCCGCGCATCCACTCTAAAACAGTATAGCGCTTTTATTGAATGCTGGGAAGGAGAGTTATCACTGGGTTCCGAATGTAGTCATTGTGATTCTGTAGATATCACTATGACTACGCCTGGACATAGCCGCCAAGGGGCTATTTTGCCTGCCCCTGGATTGCTCTCCAATTGCATTTTAACCCCTATCTCTCGTTCTGCCAGCTACTTGCAATGATCTTTCGCGTGTAGAATTCACGAGACGCATCTCGATTGGCATGGGGTTCGCACCTTAGGAAGGGCGGAAAGCTGCTCTTTTGAGACCCGCAAAGGCAGGAAGGGATCATCATGAACATTCCATCAAAACTCCACCAAACTTGGCTGATAGAGATTGCATTGGCCGTCGGACTCGCAACATGGGGGGTAACTTGGGCCGCCCAAGCCGCGGATGCGAAAAAAACTGCCCGCGATGATCGTGCAGCTACAACCGTGACGCGCGACA
>CAZNMP010000388.1:0-3387 GCA_964573875.1 uncultured Planctomycetaceae bacterium
GCAGCTCATGCCGCCCTCACCCCCGGCCCCTCTCCCGCAAGCGGGCGAGGGGAGAAAATGGTGCGTCGGGGATGCGCCCTACGTTGTTCAAGAAAAATGGTGCGTCGCGGACGCACCCTACATTGCTAAGGGTTTCGCGGGGCCGTGTTGCAGCTCATGCCGCCCTCACCCCCGGCCCCTCTCCCGCAAGCGGGCGAGGGGAGAGAATGGTGCGTCGGGGATGCGTCCTACGTTGTTCAAGAAAAATGGTGCGTCGCGGACGCACCCTACATTGCTACACACAAATGGTGCATCGCGGATGCGACGCGGTTTCCCCCCTATTTAACAATGGATCGGCCCGGGATGATTGAGAGCAGGATGATTGAGAGGGGGATTGAGGATCGGGTGGGGATGATTTATGATAGTTGGTTGTTGATTTTGCCCTATTTTTTTCAACTATCAACGATTTGCCGGCCCGCCATGCCTCTTGAAAAGCAAGATATTCTATCGCATTTTACCGGTCGCTTCGGCCAGTCGCCGCGTTTTGTGATTCGTGCGCCGGGGCGCGTGAATTTGATCGGTGAGCATACCGACTACAACGACGGCTTCGTGTTGCCTTTGGCGATTGATCGCGCGGTGTGGATTGCGCTTCGCCCTCGGGAAGATCGCCGCGTGGTGGTTCATTCGATCGACTACCAACAGTCGGGCGAGTTTTCGGTTGACCATCTTCAGAATGAGAAGTCGGGCTGGATCGAATATATCAAGGGCACGGCCTGGGCTTTGGCCGATGCTGGTTTTCAGCTTACGGGTTGGGAAGGCGTGATGCAGGGGGATGTGCCCTTGGGTGCGGGGTTGTCTTCTTCGGCGGCGTTGGAAATGGCCACGGCCAGGGCTTTTGCCGCTGCCGGTGATTTAGCCTGGAATGCCGCTGCGATGGCCAAGCTAGGGCAGCGGGCCGAAAACCGTTGGGTAGGCGTCAATTGCGGCATCATGGATCAATTGATTTCCGCGGCCGGTCAGGCCGATCATGCTTTGCTGATCGATTGCCGCACGCTCGTTACGCAGCCGGTGCCTTTCCCGGCGGGCGTCGCAGTCGTGGTGTTAGACACCTCGACCCGTCGCGGATTGGTCGATTCGGCCTACAACGAACGGCGTTCGCAATGCGAGGCGGCCGCGAAGTTCTTCGGCGTGACTGCGTTGCGCGACGTGACGATCGAGCAATTCCGTAAATCGGCCGACGGTTTGGACGCCGTCACGCGCCAACGGGCGTTGCATGTCATTACGGAAAACGATCGAACCTTGCAGGCGGCCGAGGCCATGCGCGGCGGAGATGCCGTGGCCCTGGGGCAACTGATGCAGCAAAGCCATGTGAGCTTACGGGACGATTATGAAGTGTCGAGCGACGCGCTGAACACGATGGTCGAATGTGCCTCGGCCTACCACGCTTGCTATGGCGCACGCATGACCGGCGCGGGCTTTGGCGGCTGTGCCATGGCTTTGATTCGGGCCGAGGCGGCCGACGATTTTGTGCGATGCACCTCGGCTGCGTACCAAGAGAAAACCGGCCACACGCCGGCCGTTTACGTGTGCCGTGCCACGAACGGCGCGGAAGTGGTTGGCTAGGGATTAGTGGCTATGGATTAGTGGCTAGTGGCTAGTGGCTAGTGGCTAGTGGCTAGTGGTTAGTGGCTAGTGGTTAGTGGCTAGTGGTTAGTTGAGAGAGGAGCCGCTTGGGGTTTCGCAAGGATACCTGCGAATACATTATGGTTTCGTCCCACCTTCCTGCTGTCCTGGGCGGGAGCAATACCTGCGATGGACGCTGCGAGGCGTCCGGAAAGGATCTTAGCGATGCATCGCCGCGATTTTTTGAAGACGACTGCTTTGGGCGCCGCCGCCGTGATGGCCGGCCAACATGCCTTGGCTGCCGAGAGCGAGGCCGCGCAGCTTGCCCGCAAGATGCCGCGTTGGCGTGGTTTCAATCTGCTTGAAAAATTCTACAAGCAAGATCCGTTTGCCGAGTCCGATTTCCAGTGGATTTCGGAATGGGGATTCGATTTCGTCCGGTTGCCGATGGATTATCGCAACTGGACCGACGATAAAGATCCGTACAAGTTGAAGGAAAAAGTATTGGCCGAGATTGACCAAGCGGTCGAATTCGGGAAGAAGTATGGGATCCACGTTTGTTTGAATCTGCACCATGCGCCCGGCTATACGGTTGCCCAACTTCCGCAGAAAATGAGTTTGTGGACTGACGAGGAAGCACAGAAGCAGTTTGATTTTCAGTGGGCGAATTTTGCCAAGCGTTATCACGGCATCTCGTCGAAGCGGCTGAGTTTTGATTTGGTGAACGAGCCGGGCGACATGAAGCCGGAGGTTTATGCGAAGGTAGCCCGGCGTGCAACCCTGGCCATTCGGAAGGTAGATCCCAATCGGCTGGTGATTTCGGACGGCATTCGCTGGGGCACGGTGCCGGTGTTCGAGCTGGCCGATTTGGGCATAGCCCAAAGCACGCGCGGCTACGATCCGATCCAAATCAGCCATTACAAGGCATCGTGGATGCCCGGCAGTGATAAGTGGGCCGTGCCGACATGGCCTTTGAAGGAAGGCGGCAATACGGTGGATCGGCAATGGCTGTTCAAGAATCGCATTGAGCCGTGGAAAAAGCTGGAGGCCAAGGGTGTGGGCGTTCATGTGGGCGAATGGGGAGCCTACAAATATACGCCGCACGAGGCGGTCATGGCCTGGGCCCGGGATTTTCTTGGCCTATGGAAAGACGCCGGCTGGGGGTGGGCCATGTGGAATTTCCGCGGCGAGATCGGCATTATCGACAGCAATCGCGCCGATGTCGCCTATGAGGACTTCCACGGTCACAAGCTAGACCGTAAAATGCTATCGCTGTTGCAACAGTTCTGATAGAGTTACGGGTTGTCTGGTTTTGCGTAGGATGGTGGGGCTCGCTAACGCTCGACCCACCCTACAGGTTTTGGGAAAATTCAAAAACCCATCGGGAGCGGCCATGAAACTTGTCGCCTATCCGCTGGCGGCCGTGCTTGCGGCGTTGGGGCTGATGTTCATCGTGGGCGCCCAGGGACAGCCGATGCGCCTTGTGGTTGGCGTTGTTTTGCTGGCGGCGGCCGGCGCGCTGATTTGGCTTGCTTTACAGCAGAAGTCGGAAACGACGATTGTCCAAAAAATCGACCTTTCCGGTGATGTGAAGCTGGAACAACTGACCTGCAAATCTTGCGGCGGCACGCTCGGCAAGGATTCGGTGTCGGTCCGCGCCGGCGGCGTATTCGTCAACTGCCAATACTGCGGGGCGACGTACCAGATCGAGGAGGAGCCTAAATGGTGACCGCCGGCCGTGCCGTTCGTTGGACGCAACGGATGCTCCACGCATTGGGCACGGAT
>CAZNMP010000389.1:0-3383 GCA_964573875.1 uncultured Planctomycetaceae bacterium
GCAACCCGGAAGCCCGAGCGAGCCGTCGGCTTGGTTCAAAGCATCCACGCGAATGCCGACATCGATTAACGCGGCCAGGGTCATGTCGCCGCTAATTCCACTGCTGCAATCCAGATAGGCAATTTTGCTCATAGAGGGCATTTTGACCTGGATTCCGCCGGGAAGCAAGAACCGGCGTAGTATCGGGGGGGTAAATCGTACAGATGGACTTCTACCAAGCTACGCCTATTCTAGCATAAACAGGCCTACGCCGCACTCAACGAAAACGCAATTTTAAGACATAAGCCTCCCAATCCTTTTGGAATTTCGCCATATCCTTTTCCTTGAGGCCAAGGATATCTAGGAGCGTTTCGTAGCCTGTGGGATCCTCGTCATGATGGGCATGAAAGCGACGGTAGTATTTCGGCAACAGCCCTTGTTGCTGCAAGTAGTAACAAAGGTATCGGGCCTGGGCGTAGTTCGCCCCTTTGTCTTTCTCATAGAACTCGCGGCTTGTGGTGGAACACAGCTCTTTGAACGTGGGGAGTTCTTTTTTGCGAATCGCCTTTTGCAGCCCCGACAGCCGCCAATTGGTATTGCCGCGAATCTGGCCGTTCTCCTCGCCGCACTGCTCGTAGAGCGAGCCGAGCCCCTCGTTGAACCAGGCCGGACATTCGGGGAAATTGGCCGCTACGAATGGATGGACGATTTCGTGGACCAATGTGCCGCCGCCGGTGGATATGTTCATCACCAACGCCCGATCCGCGTGGGAATAATAGCCGTAAGGCGTGTCGGGCTTCGTATGAAACAGCGCCATCGCGTTTTCTTCGTAGCTATCCTTGTCTTTGAACAGCCAGATATCGAGGATGTCGGCCGGATCCTTGGTGAAGTACGCCCGCTTGAGCATTGTGACGGCCCATTGCACCGTGTCCTTCGCCCGGCGCTCGACTTCCTCAGGCTCGTCGTCGCCGATCACCACGAACGGCTTCACGACGACGATCGCAAAGCAATCATCCGGCAGTTTTTTCTTGAGCGCCTTGATGTGCCGTTCATAGGCGGCATCGCTATGGCGGTTGTTGGGCTCTGCCGCAACAATCAGAACGGAAGCGATCTCGCTAATCATCCAGAAGACAAAACTTGAAAGAACGAAAACACGCCTTGAAAAGCATTGTTGCCGTTTGCCGAGAACCATCGGAAAATCCGCCAACGAAAATTGGGTCATGATAGTTTCAGGATATGCGATTCCAAATCGACGGCGGGTGTAAAATGCCACGTTTTTCCGTGTTTTTTTGCCAACAAGAGACCGCGGTTCGCCAAATCGCACAAGTCTCTTCTCGCAGTTTCATAGACGACGTTGTGGCTAAGCCTGTGTGATTCAACCGTGTAGATTTGGTTGGGATGCCGGAGAGCATGGGCGATGAGCATTCGCTGGCGATGATTCAAAAAGGCCATCCCTCGCAATTCGCCTTCCATCTCCTGCAATTTTCTGGTTTTGCGGTCGATGTAGTCGTGAAGTTGCGCAACGGCCTTTTGGATCAAATTCAGATGATACAGAATAAAATAAGTCAGATCGTTTTCGTCGGTCTCCGTATGAAGGAAGGCCAATTGATATTCACTGGGCGATTTCAGGATTAAAGGCGATATGGAGATGAACTCGCAGAGCCAATAGTCTTGATGAAGCATGGACCAGTAGAACAGCGCGCGAGCCGTCCGTCCGTTGCCATCGACGAAGGGGTGGTCGTAGGCAAGCCAGAAATGCAACAGTATCGCGCGTAGAACGGGATGCATGAAATCGGAAGGCGTCTTCCCATTGGCAAAATCGCACATGGCCTTCATGCGTTCGGCAAGTTGGTCGGCCGGCGGGGGTTCGTGATAAACCTCGCCATACATATCGCTGACGACGACACGTTCCTCCGCTCGCCGAAAACGCCCGGCCGTCGCGGGATCATCCAGCGTGTTTTCGGAAATGAGGCGGTGGATCTCTAAAACCAATTCCGTCGTGAGGGGTTCGGTTTTGAGTTGTTCCAGCCGGCGCATGGTATTGAAATTATTAAGGATCATGCGTTCGCTACGGTCGCGAGGCTTCCGACCGGAACGTATCATCTCCTTGGCCACCATTCGCGTCGTAACAGCACCTTCAAGTTGGCTGGACGTGATCGCCTCTTCGATCAACGACCGGACATAATAACGGTCGCGAGTATCTCGGTTGAGGACGTTATCAGGCGATTGGATAATTCCGTCTGCTCCCATATCGATATGGTGGAGACGCTCGGGGATGGGCGTTACAAGCATATAGGAGAACGATTGCCCGGCCCCGCTTTTCAATGGAACTATATTTTTTTGAGAACGTTGCAGTTTCAGGCCCAACCACCATTCCTCATGCGATAACCCCTCAGGTGGCGTGTGATATCGCAGCTTATCCCAATGCAAATACACCCCCCCAACAAGAGGGCCTATCGCCGAAAGGAGGATTGCCGGCAAACGGTTTTCCTTGTCCGCCTTGTCGAAAAGCTTATGAAACTCCGGCGGCATTTTTGGGCGTCTCATCGCAACATCCCCATATATCGCAACCACTTACAACATACTAATTATATACTAATCAGCATGATATTAGTATTTGCGCAGTTGCACTATCTGTGAATGTACCAACTATCTACTAATTATACAAGAATTAGTATGTATGTAGCGGTCGCACGCCAGCAAGGTGAATGTGCCATAAATTTCACACACCAAGAAACGCTGGGCTCGGATGATCCTGCGATGTTGTGAGACAGGGAATTTTAGGCCATGTCTGGTGGCCGTTATCCCTCGAATCGGCTGGCCAGCAGGGCGATGTTTTGCCCGCCGAAACCGAAACTGTTGCTCAGGGCGACATCGCAAGGATGTTGCCGGGCGACGTTGGGGATGTAGTCGAGATCGCATTCGGGATCGGGCGTTTCGTAGTTGATCGTCGGCGGAACGACGTTGTCGCGAATGGCCAGCAAACAAAGGATCAGCTCCGTTGCGCCGGCTGCCGCGATCAAGTGGCCCATCATGCTCTTCGTGCTCGAAACCGGGATCTTATAGGCCTGATCGCCGAAAACTTTCTTGATCACCAACGTTTCCACGCGGTCGTTCACCGACGTGCTGGTGCCGTGCGCGTTGATGTAATCGACGTCCTCAATGCCTAGGCCCGCATCTTGCATCGCCATCTGGACGCAAGAGATTGCGCCGCGGCCTTCAGGATGGGCGTCGGTGATGCGGAAGGCGTCGGCCGTCGAGCCGTAGCCGACGATCTCGCCGTAGATCTTCGCGCCCCGCGTTTTGGCGTGCTCCAGCGATTCAAGAATCACCATGCCCGACCCTTCACCCAAGACGAAACCGTCGCGGTCGCGATCGAAGGGTCGCGAAGCGCGTGCAGGCTC
>CAZNMP010000390.1:0-3368 GCA_964573875.1 uncultured Planctomycetaceae bacterium
ATCGTTTGGACATGCGTGAATCCGGTCTGGCCGACAAGGTGATCGTGGACATCATCACGCTGGACTCCGAGGCCTGCGCCCCTTGCCAATATATGGTCGATGCCGTTCGCAAGGTTGCGCCGGAATTTGAAGGCATCGTTATTTGGCGCGAACACAAAATCAAGCATCGCGAGTCGCTTGTATTCATGACCTCGTTGATGGTTCGCAACGTTCCAACGATCTGCATCGACGGCGAAATCACGTTCGTTTCGCGGATTCCGCCGCGGGATCAACTGATCGCCGCCATCCAAAATCGGATCAATGAAAAATTCCGCATGAAGATCGCCAGCCGTAAGGCGTCGCTTTACGTTCTCGGCGACGGCGGCGAAGCCTGCGTAGAAGCAAAACAGCGTTGCGAGAAGGCGATTGCGGAATTGGGCGTCGATGCTCAAGTGCGTCTTGTGACCGACGGAGCAACGATCGCTTCCTACGGCGTTGCGCCGAACCAAATTCCAGCGGTTGTGATGGCGCGCTATCAGCTCAAATCCGCTAAAAACATTCCCGAGGTACCTATCATCAAGGAATGGCTCAAGGACGTGCGGTAGCGTCCATTGTTTTGCGAGTTGGGTCCGACCCAAGAGAGCGTCACGCATGGAAATTCCAGTCACGTTGATCACTGGCTATCTTGGCGCTGGAAAGACGACCTTCCTGAACCATTTGCTCGGCTTGCCCGCATGGCGACGGAAGCGGCTGGCGCTGATTATCAATGAATTCGGAGCCCTGGGCATCGACGGTAAGCTCGTTCGACCCGGCAAGTATCAGAAGTACGAAATCAACCGCGGCAGCATTTTTTGTACTTGCACGCAAACCGAGTTCGTCGCCACGATGAAGCAGATTGCGGCCGCACGCGACTGCGATCATGTTCTGATCGAAGCCACGGGCATTGCCGAGACCAGCGACCTCATGGCTTGCATGGATCAATGCGGGTTAGCGGATATTTTTCGGATCGACGCGGTCGTCTGCCTGGTCGATGCGGCAAACTATGTGCAAATCGCGCCGTTTCTCAAGGTTGCCGGCAGTCAGGTTGCGTGTGCCGATGCGATTGTGGTCAACAAAATCGATCTGCTTTCCAAAGCCGAACTTGCGAAGCTCAAATTGATCCTTGCGGACATAAATCCCGATGCTCCGCAAATCGATGTAACTTATGGCGATGTTCCTTCTGCGTTCCTAAAAGGGCTCCTGCACGGTCGGAGACTTCATGGCCGCGTGCATAAACCGCCGACGAGTGTTGTTGCGGCATCTTTTCAAACGGAAGAACCGGTAGACAGGACGCTCTTCCTCGAAACGATCCAAAAACTTGGCCCCAAGTTGCTTCGGCTGAAAGGCAATATCGCCTTCCAAGACGGCCCTCGATTCGTTGAATTCGTCGGCGATGCCATTCTTGAAAAACCACCCTGCGATTCGCTGGGAAGCAGCACCTCTTTCTCCGTCATCGCCTGGAAGATCACCCGCGATCAGTTGGAGAAACGATTCAGCGTGCTGGTATAACGCCAAGCTGGTGCCATTCCCATTGAAACGTGCGCATTGTTGCCAGAAGGCTCCTTGCTCAACTGCAAAGCAGACAGCCCCACGGTTTTGGTGCAAGCTTACAGTTTTATAGACCACAATTGCCAAGGCCCTGGTAGATGCCCATAAGCGTGGCGTTGACATTCGGGTGATTCTGGACGATAGCCAACGTAGCGAGAAATACACGTCGGCAGATTTCATCGCCCATGCTAGCATCCCTACCTTGATCGACTCCAAGCACGCTATTGCCCACAACAAGTTTATGGTTATCGACGGGGCCACGGTGATAACGGGTAGCTTTAACTTCACCAAGGCGGCCGAGGAAAAGAACGCCGAAAACCTGCTTGTGATTCGCTCCCCGGAATTGGCTGCGAAGTATATTGCCAACTGGCAGAAACATGCCGACCACTCAGAAGCTTACGAGGGCCGGGGAATGGAGAAGCCGGTCAAAAAGAGAAAGGCGGCTTAGACTGGAGATGGTTAATTCTGGGGGGGCGCGGGGTGTTAAGCAAAGAATATAAAATAAATCTAAATCTATTCACAATAACAGGTTACGAGACAATCTTTGCTGTGGATTTTTTCCACGCTTGAAAAGTTTGTCAAAATAGACGATACTTCACTAGAAGATTAGTGAGTATTTGCTCCCCGCTGGACTTGCCGCAAGGCCCCGGCGGGGTTATTTTTTGTGTATGTGCAACGAGCCAGCCATAAAACGTGCCGTGGCCTTTTTTGATGGTCAAAATCTGTTCCATCACGCGCGCGAAGCGTTTGGATACGAATATCCAAATTTTTCTCCCCTTATGCTTGCCTCTCGAATTTGTCGTGATGCTGAATTAAGCCTACACCAGATTCGTTTCTACACAGGCATTCCTTCTACAGTCGATAGTCAGTTGTGGAATCGCTTCTGGGCGGCAAAATTACTCGCCATGTCTCGCGCGGGAATAGTGACGTTTTCCCGACCACTGCGATATAGACAGAAAATCATTAAGCTTTCAGATGGAATTGAGTATTCTAGGCTGGTTGGTGAAGAAAAAGGCATTGATGTTAGAATTGCTCTTGATGTTGTCCGAACGGCTCGAAGAAACGAGCTTGATGTCGCTATTGTTTTTAGCCAAGACCAAGACTTCTCTGAAGTTGCAGACGAAATCAAGTCTCTAGCTTTAGAACACAAGCGGTGGATCAAGATTATTTCCGCCTTTCCTGTCAGTGCGTCCAGCGTCAATAAGCGTGGAATCAATGGTGCCGATTGGATGCCGATTGATCGCGCAACCTATGATGCTTGCATTGACCACAAAGACTATCGCCCAAAGAATAGATAGCGTGGCGAATAGCCTGGAACTAGACAAGGCAGGCGAAGCCGCAAGCGTCTCTGACCGCCTATTCCTCCCAGTAGTATTCATGTCCGACTGGTGCAACAGGTTTGGGCGGACGTACCGACTTAACCGGCTTCACACGAACCGACTTGACCGGCAAGACCTTTGCAACCTTTCTTCGGGTCGATTCCTTCTTGCGGAGTTTCCATACCATCGTTCACCTCTCAGGCAGGTTCTCAATAGGTCTGTACACTAGCAAGAACCCGGGTATATGTACACCCGGTAGCCAACCCGTCAATCTTGTGTCGGCCGGGGGTTTTCGTTTCTTGGTTCTCGGGTGTGTTCTTGGCTAGGTGCTAGATTTTTTTCAAACATAGCGCCCGCATAGCACGGCCAAATAATTGTGCCAGAAAAATCAGAAAGCCCTTACGCAACTCATTGTCACGTAAGGGCTTTCGATGTCGGGGCGACAAGATTCGAACTTGCGACCTTCTGAACCCCATTCAGACG
>CAZNMP010000391.1:0-3318 GCA_964573875.1 uncultured Planctomycetaceae bacterium
TCCAAGTCCTGCAAAACTCGGAGCAATTTTACCTGCATCGCCGCGCTGGCCGTGCTGATTTCGTCGAGGAAAATCGTGCCTTGATCGGCCAGTTTGAATTTGCCGAGCTTTTCGCCGATCGCACCGGTGAATGCCCCCGCCGCATGACCGAACAGCTCGCTTTCCAACAGCGTCTCGGGCAATGCGCCGCAAGCCACTTCGACAAACGGTTTGTCGCGTCGGCCGCTGCGGCGATGAATCGCTCGGGCAATCAACGACTTGCCCGTCCCGCTTTCGCCGGTAATAAGCACAGTGGCCCTCGTGTCGGCCACCGAATCGATCATGTCGAAAATCTTCAACATGCGATGGTCGTGGCCCACGATGTTTTCCATGCCGAAGCGCAAGTCAAGCTGCGCTTTCAGCGTCTTGTTCTCTTCGATAACCTTCTGCTGATTCTAGGCGCGCTCGATGGCCACCATCAGTTCTTCATCGATCAGCGGCTTCGTCAGGAAGTCGAAAGCGCCAAGCCGTATCGCCTCGATCGCCGCCTCGACGGTCCCGTAGCCGGTGATCATAATCACGGCCATCGCGGGGTAATTCTTCCGGCAGTATGCCAATAGGTCAAAGCCGTCGCCGTCGCCTAATCGGATATCGACCAGCGCCAATTCGTAGGTTTTGCGTCCCACGGCGGCAAGCCCCTCGGCCAAACTGGCCGCGGCATCGACCGCATAGCCCTGCTCTCGAAGCCAATCGCTCATCGATGCCAGCAAATGGCGGTCGTCATCAACCAGAAGAATCGTGCCGAGTTGTTTCATAAGCGTTACCCTCTCCGCCCTGCCTTGCGGTATATTTTCACTGGCGTCCTGGCGACGGTGGTAAATCTCTAATGGTGAGAAATTCGTGCTGTCGCCAAATATCTACGTCACAAGATGCCTCAAGTCAACGCGCAGAATAAGGTTCAAGGTCCAAGGCTCAAGGTTCAAAACCCCCAGTCCCAACCTCACGACACAACACCTAAGTCTAATGTGAAAAACGACTTGCAACATCGAACCTTGGCCCTTGAAGCTTGGCATTTTACCACTTCCCCCTCGACTTGGCCCAAGAATCTACGCCTATCCCGCTGAGTCGGGGGGTGTGTTTGGTAACAACGGGGGATTACATCCTGCCCGATAGCGGATTAGTATTGTGGTATAGTTAATCCGTTGGATGGGTATATCCAACTTCACATTATCCGGAGAGATCGCGATGAGTATTCGATTGCTGATTTGCGATGACCATGAAGTCATTCGCACGGGTTTGGCCAGTCTGTTGGCGGGGAGCGAAATCGAGATCGTCGGCCAAGCGGCCAGCGGCAAAGAGGCTTTGCAATTGGCTCAGAAGGACAAGCCCGACGTAATCCTTCTCGACATCCGCATGCCCGACGGCGACGGACTCGCGACCCTCGAAAAATTACGCGTGAAAGCGCCCGAGTGCAAAGTGGTCATGCTCTCGACCTACGACAACCCGACGTACATCGCCCGGGCCGTCGCTTTGGGAGCTTCCGACTACGTGCTCAAGGGTTCTTCCCGCGAGGATTTGGTGGCCACGATCGTGGCTGCCGCAGCCGGCGAATCCCCCAGCCGCAGCGGCGAACTGAAAAAGATCGCCGGCGCAATGAAGGTTCGCCAGGTTATCGACGACGACGACGTGCCCCTTACCCAACGCGAGACCCAGGTGCTTCGCCACGTGGCTCTCGGCCTGAGCAACAAGGAAATCGGCAAGTCGCTCGAAATCAGCGTCGAGACCGTCAAGGAACACGTGCAAAATATCTTGCGCAAGATCGCCGTCACCGACCGCACCCAAGCCGCCGTTTGGGCCGTGCGCAAGGGATTGGTCTAAGTTCCTCGACATACCCCGATCGCAAGAAAAGCAAAAGGGATTGGGGATTAGAGCATAGGGATTCGAGAAAGCAACTCGCGTTGCTTTTTTCTAATCCCTAATCTCTGGTCCCTGATCCCTGTTTTTTTAGTCCCAGTTTTTTTGCTCGGGGATGCGCGCGCTCATACACTTCGCGCAACGCGGTCGTGCTGACATGCGTGTAGATTTGCGTCGTCACAAGGCTTTTGTGCCCTAATAGCTCCTGCACGCTGCGGATATCCGCGCCGCGGTCCAAAAGATGCGTTGCAAAGCTATGCCGCAAGGAATGCGGCGTCGTGCGGCGATCGAGGCCGGTTTGTTTCAGATATTTTTCCAGCATCCGGGCGACGCTGCGCGTCGTTAGGCGTCGCCCGTATTTGTTCACGAATACCGGCGAAACACCCTTCTTCTCGGTCAGATTTCGGACCGGTAGCCAATGCCGGAGCGCTTTCACGGCAAACGACCCCACGGGCGAAAGCCGTTCCCGGCGTCCCTTTCCGCGAACGCGAAGCACGCCCGCCGCGAAGTCCAAATCCTCGTCGTCGAGTCCGACGACCTCGCTCACGCGCAGACCGGCCGAATACATCGTCTCTAAAATGGCCCTATCACGGAGCCCCATCGGCTCGTCCGAAGGCGGCGATGCGAACAACTGTTCCAGTTCCTCCGAGGAAAGGAAATGCGGCAACGTCCGATTGCTTCGCGGACTCCGCAATGGCTTGGCGGGATTCGTTTCGATCCAACCCTCGCGCTGTCCAAAACGAAAGAAACTCCGCATCGAAGCCAGTCGCCGCGCAATCGAGGTCTTGGCGTAGCCCGATTCATGGAGAGCCGAAACATAGCCGCGCAGATCCAGAACGTTGATATCGCCGGCCGCGGGTGCATGTCCGCCATGCGCTTCGGTCAGATAATCCGCCAGCGCCGTCAAGTCTTCGCGATAGCTCTTGACGGTATAGTCCGAAGCATTGCGTTCAACAGCCAAATACTGCAAAAAACGAGCAATGGCGGTTTGCATGAGAGTTTATCAGTTCTCAGTAATCAGTTGTCAGTTGTCAGTAGTCAGATTAATTTATTGCAGCAACTGAATACTAAGAACTAAAAACTGACGACTGAAAACTGAAAACTTTATCAACAATATTCATCCATGTCGGTCGTCAACGGAACTTCAAACCGCGACGTCGAGACAAACTTCCGGCTGTCGTGACGAACTTTTTGGCTCAGCACGGCCGCGTCATACCACGTGAAGCTCAGCTCGGGATTCGACGCAAAGCGGCCCAACGTTCGCAGCGCTTCGGCACGACTCGAATCGTCGTAAAGGAACACGTAGCGTTCGGTCCCTTTCACCAGTGCCAACACGTTGATGTCTTGATTCACGGCAGATATCTCCTGACACGGCTTGGACCGACCTTCTTGGTTCCAATCAAAACAGCTCGCGACGAGCCATTT
>CAZNMP010000392.1:0-3302 GCA_964573875.1 uncultured Planctomycetaceae bacterium
GCTGAGCGAGCTCAACAACAACGACAACAGCAAAACCAAATAGCTGGTAATGGTCAGCACCGAGCCGAGATACAGCCGGGCAGGGTCGATGCTGCCGGGATCCAGAAACCAACCGGCAAACAACAGAATTAGGATAAACACCGCGAAAACAACCACCACGCGGCGGCGGATCGACTCTTTAACAGCCAGCAGGGCCATCGCCCAAACGCGACGGGGTGAAATGAAAATCAAATCGAAAACGGATTCCTTCAAGACCGTGCGCGTAATGCGCAGCGCCGCGACGGGGCCATGCCGCACGGCTGCCACCAACAGGCCGATGATTGCCGCCCCTAAAGCGACGCACACCGCCACCAGAAGCCAATTCAGCAGCGCCAGCGGCAGCCACAGAAGGAATGGAACGACATCTTGCAGATCGACAACCATGAGGGGGTAGGGATTAGAGGCTAGGGATTAGGGATTAGGTTTTGCTATCTTCAGGATGATAATAAGGGGCCAAAAAATTCATGCTATAGACTACTTTTCCGCCACGCCTCTCATGCGGCGGCCAGGGTGTTCTTCGCTTTCGCGGATAATCTTGAGGAATAGTTCTTCGAGCGTCGTGGTCGGATTGCCCATGTTGAGCAGGTGTCCGTTGTTTCGCTCGATCACTTGCCGGATTTCTTCCTGGGCGATGGCGCTAAGACCCGTGGCGCGAATCTCGGTCACGTCGCGAACTTTCAGAAGGCTATCGACGCGGCCCATCTCCTTCAACTCGCCCTGATAGAGGATGGCGATGCGGTCGCAAACGTCCTGCACGTCAGCCAGCAAGTGGCTGCACATCAGAATCGTCTTGCCTTCGTCGCGAAGCTTGAGGATCAAGTCCTTCATTTCCCGGGTGCCGATGGGGTCCAAGCCGCTGGTCGGCTCGTCTAAAACAATCAGTTCCGGATCGTTGATCAGCGCTTGGGCCAAGCCGATACGACGGGTCATACCCTTGCTGTATTCCTTAAGTTGTC
Source organism: uncultured Planctomycetaceae bacterium (assembly GCA_964573875.1). Taxonomy (GTDB): domain Bacteria; phylum Planctomycetota; class Planctomycetia; order Pirellulales; family Thermoguttaceae; genus CAYWGR01. The sequence goes on from CAZNMP010000392.1 coordinate 996, forward strand.
GCCGTTTGGCCCAATCGAGACCGACCATCTCGATCAAGTCGGCCACCCGCTGGCGACGCACTGCCTTGGGGATATTGAACAACCGGCCGTAGAAATCGAGGGTTTCCTCGGCATTCAGAAAGCGGTACAGGTAGGATTCCTCAGGCAAGTAGCCGACGCGCTGGTTTTTCGTCACATCGGTCGAGTCGCGTCCGAAAACCAAAGCGCGGCCGTTGGTGGGAAACAGCAGACCGAGGATCAGCTTGATCGTCGTGGTTTTGCCCGCGCCATTGGGCCCCAGAAAGCCGAAGATTTCGCCCCGCCGCACCTCCAGATCGAGCGCTTTTAACGCCCGAACTTTTTGTCGCCCCCAAAAATCGCGGTAAACCTTGCTTAGACTCCGGGTTTCAATGATAACTTCCGACTGCATGAAGAACCTTTCCGCGAATCGAGAGGGCAAAAGATTGGGATAGACCGGGAGCCCGGCTTTTTGTTGATACGCAACCAAAGGCCGTTGGGTTCATCCCATAAACTAAATAATCTTCTCACTTTTTACTATAACAAGGGCAGTATCCGATTTTCAAGCCGACCGATATGCCTCTCTTGGCGGAAACCGTACGGAGTCGGTCATCGCAACATCCAGGCCTGCAAGCAGTTGCGACTACACACAGCGGCAGCATAATACTTTGGTTAATCGACCGTCAGAAAATGGTTACCAAAAACGAACTATGTTTGAGAAATGCTGCTGTTGGAATCCAGGGCCAATCCATTATTGAATTTGGGAAAAGCGTAGGGCGGGTCGAGCGAAGCGATGGCCCGCCATTTTGCGAAGAATTCAAGGCGGGCCTTCGCTTCGCTTGACCCCGCCCTACCGAAAACTGATCGGTCCTGTCGATCAGAATGCCCCGACGTGGATAATTTACGCGGCGGGCGAGTCACCGGCGTTGAGAATGACGGTAAAGGTAGTGCCGACGTTGGGTTGGCTTTCAACCTTCACGGAGCCGTTGTAAAGCTGAGCAAGCTTTTTGACGATGGAAAGACCGAGGCCGCTCCCCTCGATTTGTGCGGTATTTTCGTTCTTCACCCGGGCAAATTCGCTGAAAATATGCGAGGTTTCCTCCTGCGTCATACCGATTCCCGTGTCGGTTACAACGACCGAGATTTCGCCTTCGTGCTTGGCAAGCACGACATCGACCGTGCCGCCGTCACGGTTGTATTTCACGGCATTGGAAATCAAGTTGCGCAGCAACATGGCGATTTCCTCGGCATCGGCCAAGATCGAAAAGGCGTCGTCGGCATGGAGGCGAATAGAAACGTTTTTCTGGCGGGCGTCCGCCTCGTAGACCTCAATCACGCCCATTGCCGCGGCTCGCAAATCGACCGTTGCAAGCTGCCGATTCTTGCGGCCCGACTCGATTTGCGTCAGATCGAGCAAGTCGTGGATCAACTTATGCATTCCGCCGATGCGGATGAGGCATCGGTCGATCATCGAGTCGTATGATGCCAGATCGCTGCCCAACTCGCGCGTTTTGAGGATGTCTAAATAGCCGGCCACGGCGCCCAGGGGCGATTTCAACTCATGGGCCAGCACGCTGATGAACTCGAAGCGAACCTGGCGCTTCTCCTCGGTCAGCTTGCGGGCTTGCTTGGCCAAGATCAAGCGGGCGGCCGTTTTGCGGATCGTGTTTTTTAACTCGTCCGGCGTGAACGGCTTGGCCAGAAAATCATACGCTCCGCGCTTGGTCGCCTTGACCGCCGTTTCGATGGATGCGTAGGCCGTAATCATCACGGTCAGCGTGTCGATCCGCATATCGGCCAGACGATCGAGAACCTCCAGGCCGCTGATGCCGGGCATCTTGTGGTCTAAAAGCAGAATGTCGGGCGGTTGCCGCGTGATTTTTTCCAGGGCTTCCTCGCCGGATTCCGCCTGCTCGACCTCGAACGCCACATCCACGTTGACGTCGGGCACATGGACGGTGAAATCGCGCAGCGTTCGGGCCACGCCGAGCCGCATCCCCATTTCATCGTCGGTGACTAGAACGCGCAACGTTTCCATGGGCAATCGTTTCTCTTGTTTCCCCGAATCCGTCATCCCCAACGCAGCGAAGAATCTCGGATGCAATGCCATCCCAGGCGGAATAAATACGCTTGGGATGACGATTGCCTCATAAGGAATTATACTATTTTTTCACCGCCAAGAGCCGGTCGATTTCGCTGAGCAACTGCTCGAAACGAATCGGTTTCGAAAGCAAAGCGTCGGCATGGATCCAATCGCGGTCTTCCTCGGAAGCCAGATCGAAGTCGAGGTTCGTTTCGCTGTTGACCGAC
>CAZNMP010000393.1:0-3284 GCA_964573875.1 uncultured Planctomycetaceae bacterium
CCCGCGCTGACTATTGCACGGTGAAGGGCTCTTCTTGATACCGACATTGCCAATGTTCCAGCTTCAACCGCAAGCACGGCTGTTTCAGCCGAGTTTGCCGGCCTAATTGGCCGCGGAACGGTTCATTAGCAATGTAGGACGCAATCAAATCCTTCACCGACCGCAGGTAGGTTGAGGTGGGATGGAAAACCGAGACGTTCAACCTATATCCGATGTCTGGTAATCCATACAAAACGCAAAACAACATCAGCGTTGTTCGGCCGTTATTATACCCGCTGCACCAAGATGGTGCAACCTAGTATTTCCACCCCATTGGCGGCTAGGCAAGATTGGCCACCGAGAGAAGTACGGCAAATAAGGTTAAATATGAACGACTATGGCAACTATTGCATTCTACATAGCCACGAAACAATTGTGTGGCTGAAAGTTCAGGTAAACTCGGTAGGAATAGCAGTGTGATTGCCGGACGAACATGGATCATGGACAACATCGGAATCAATCAATTTTTCCGATTATTTTTATTGTACCGCATGGAAGCGAAGAAGTACCACGCCGTGACAGCCGACCGATGTTGAAAATTGATTCTCGAATGTGCCAAGGTCTTTTTGCCGCCATACATCACGAACGATTTGCTTGCCGGTCAACCCTATGTCGGACCATTTAGCAACGGCGGTTTCTTCGGCTCCGCCACGATTGAACATGCCCAAGACCTTGGAACCATCTTCCATAGGCTTGGTCCAGATTTCACAATTGCCATGAACGGCAACCTGCAAAGCTGATTTCCCCAGCGGATCCTGGTCGATCTCGATCACTTCATCATTGGTCAGCAGGCTGAGCGTGAAGGCATCGAGCCGCGTGATATCACCGCTGAGAATTAACGGGGCCGCCAGCAGGCACCAAAGCGACACGTGTGAGTATTGTTCATTCGGAGAAAGGGGCGTTAGCGCGGTTCCTCCTTTCCAGTTGGAAAGATAGCCCAACAACAAATAATCAGGATCGTTCCATGCACCAGGGCCGTTGAACTTCTGCAGTTCGTTGCGGCCATACAGGCCGAAGACGTCGCGGAACAATGCGGCGGGAATTGCGTTGAAGTCGAGTCCCAAGTCACCGGCCGTGCGCCAACTGTGTCCGCCGACGTCATGTCCCCATTTCCACACATCGCCCATGCCGTATTGGCAGAGGTTCAAGACGATGTCGCGATCGAGGCGTTTCAGGATATCGCCCATCTGGCGATAAGGTTTCTGTAATTCGGAAAGATCGTGTCCCTTGGCAACACCTTCGTAGGAACACCAGTCATACTTCAGAAAATCGAAGCCCCATGCAGCAAATTGTCGGGCGTCTTGTTCTTCATGTTTATAGGCAGCTTCATAACCGCCGCACGTCAATGGGCCTGGCGAAGTGTAAATCCCGGCCTTGAGCCCCTTGCCGTGGATGTAGTCGGTCATGGCTTTCATGTTGGGGAATCGTTTATTGGGATTGATGTTCCCCTGTGCATCTCGCGGCTGGCCGCCAAGCATCGGATCCGTGGAGCCCGATTTGACCATCCAGCAATCGTCGATATTGATATAGCTCCAGCCGTGATCCTTCAATCCGGTCGAGACCATGGCATCGGCTGCATTACGCATGATTTGATCGGTCACATTGTTTTCCCAGATATACCAACTGTTCCAACCCATGTGCGGTGTCAGGGCTAATGTGTCGCCGCAGACGATTTTGAAATTTCGCCGGGCTTGCCCTAAGGCATTTTTTGCGTGAAACACAACGAGGTATTCTCCACGGTCCTTAATTGCTCCGGTGATTTGGCCGGTTTGTGCGTCGACCTTCAAGCCATTCGGGAGATTATCAACCGCGAACTCGATGGGGCGGTCGCCTGTTGCCGGAATTGCAAACAAAAAAGGACGACCGGGCCGAACGCCGAAGATTTTCGGCCCATTGATTCGCGGGGCGGCCGGCGCGGGCGGCGTAAGGATGACCGCTTGTTCGCGAGGTTCGGCGGAAGACTTGGAAATAGCGGCTGCGATTATTACCATGAACAAAATCGTCGTTAATGAAACACGGCTTGGCGTCGTCATGGTGTATCCTCTCCTTTACCGGCGTGATTATCTGGAGGTGACCAAAGAAAATCGAATGGCTGGATATGCTTGATTGTGAACAGGTCACCATTGAATTACAATATTGAATGCAGGCATAAATAGGACAAAATATCTTAAAATAATGACAACTCGGCTTAGCCGGCCGGAAACGGCATTCCCATGCGGAGAACGGCGGATCATGGCCAGGAAAAAAGATGCTCCAAGAATCGCACTCCTTATCGAAACCTCACGCGGTTTTGGCCGCGGCTTAATCGAGGGAATCGTGCAATACGTGCGCGAACATGGGCCATGGTCGATTCAGTTTGAGGAGCGTGGGCTTGAAGACCCGCCGCCGCCCTGGCTCAAAGGCTGGCGCGGCGATGGAATCATTGCCAGAACTGCCACAAGAAGTCTTGCTCGGGCGATTCGCGATACGGGACGTCCCACGGTTGAATTGCTTCGCAGCGGTTATGTTCCCGTGGATATCGAATGCGACCATCGCCAGGTAGGCAGGATGGCGGCAGATCATTTTTTCAATCGTGGTTTGTGGAATTTCGGTTTTTTTTCGTTTGGCGAGGCCGTTTGGATTCGTGAACGGCGTCAAGGGTTCGTTGACGCCTTGGCAGTCCAAGGCCATCCATGTCATGCGTATCGACCGCCTGCCTGTCGGAATACCGCTTTGCCGAAATGGGATGAAAAACAACAAAACATTGCGGCCAAATGGCTGCGCAGTCTGCCGCAACCTATAGGCATTTTTTGTGCGGGCGATGTACATGCGATGCGTCTTCTCGAAATATGCCGGATCAATGGCATTTCCGTTCCGGAACAGATTGCCATTCTTGGCGTGGACAATGATGCCGTGATCTGCAATGTGACGGATCCGCCTTTGTCGAGCATCGTTTTGGACAGCCGACTGATCGGATATGAAGCGGCGTCGCTATTGAACCGAAAAATGACAACCCGATCCGGACACGCGGAAACACGTTATATTCCGCCGAGCCACATTGAGACGCGCCAATCGACGGATATTATCGCCGTTTCGGATTCCGACGTGGCGGAGGCAATTCGACTTATTCGAGAAAATGCCCATCGCGGGATTCCTCCGAAGCAGGTGGTTGCCGAGCTTGGATTATGCCGTCGCACGTTGGAGCGGCGGTTCCAACGGTATTTGGGGCGATCTCTGAAAGCCGAAATTCTGCGGCAGCAAATCGA
>CAZNMP010000394.1:0-3258 GCA_964573875.1 uncultured Planctomycetaceae bacterium
TGTTCGACATGCCCGATCACATTACGGGGCTTGGTAGTTTCTGGGGAATTCAAGACCGCGGTTCCGACAACCTCGGCGTAGGACGCCGCAACGTTCCGCTGGAAGAATCCTACCGATACCGCTTGTTCTGGCAGCATCGCCAAAACCTTTCCTACGATCTTCAACTGAGTGCGGCACTCGGTTGGATCCGCGATCGGAATTTTTTGGAAGAATATTACAAGCGTGAGTGGGAGGGGTTGAAAGACGAGAGCACTGGCGTCGAGTTGAAACGCATCCACGACAATACCTCCTGGAGCATCACGGCCGATTATCGGCTGAACGACTTCTTCACCCAAACCAACTGGCTGCCGCGGGCCGACCATTTCTGGCTCGGTCAGCCGCTGCTGAACGACGCCTTCACCTGGTACGAGCATTCCAACGTGGCTTATGCCCAATTCAAGCGGACGACTGTGCCCGACAATGTTTCGGTCGGACCCGTGACAGGTCCTGCCGGGCCGTTCAACTACTTGCCGTGGGAAGTTGATTCTCGTGAGGGCGAGCGACTGGCCACGCGACAGGAAATCGATTGGCCCTTCCAACTTGGCGCGGTGAAAGTGGTGCCTTATATGCTGGGCGAGTTGGCCCACTGGGGACAGGACGTGAACGGCGAGCCCTTGGATCGGGCTTGGGGGCAAGTCGGCGTTCGAGCGAGTATGCCGATGTGGAGCGTCGATCCCACGGCCAACAGCGATTTGTTCAACGTACACGGCATCGCGCACAAGGTCGTATTTGACGCGGAATTCCTCGCTGCCGATTCCAACCGCAATATGTCGAATCTGCCGCTCTACGATCCGCTGGACGATGATTCCATCGAGGCGTGGCGCCGGCAGTTCCTAACCTCGACGTTCGGTTTGCCTTCGATGATGCTGACGCCCACCGGGCAAGCTTACTTGGCCAAATTCGATGAGCGCTATTACGCCTTGCGTTCGGGATTGCAGAGCTGGGTTACTTCGCCAAGCACGGAAGTGGCCGACGACCTGATGGCGATCCAGCTTGGCGCTCATCAAAAATGGCAAACCAAACGCGGCCCGGCCGACAATCGGCGGATCATCGATTGGGTAACGCTGGATACCAATATCAGCATTTTCCCCGATGCAGGCCGCGACAACTATAATACGACGGCCGGCCTTTTCGATTATGATTTCGCCTGGCACGTCGGCGACCGGCTCACCTTGGTCAGCAACGGCATTTTCGACTTCTTCAGCCAAGGCCAAACGCTGTTTTCCTTCGGCGGTTATCTCACCCGGCCGCCTCGCGGAAGCTTGTATATGGGGTTCCGTGTGCTCGAAGGGCCGATCAACAGCCAAGTGCTTTCGGTTTCCTATACCTATTGGATGAGTCCGAAATGGACGACCACCTTCGGCACGTCCTACGATTTCGGCAACCAAGGCAATATCGGACAAAACTTCAGCATCACGCGAATCGGCGAATCCTTCTTGGTCAGCGCCGGCTTCTCGGTCGATGCCTCGCGCAATAATGTGGGCGTGGGCTTGATGGTCGAGCCGCGATTCTCCAAAGGCCGCATGAGTACATTCAGTGGCGCCGAGATTCCGCCCGCCGGAGCAATGGGACTAGAATAACATGATCGACGATCCTGTCTCCCCCGAACGCAGTTGGGCAGAAAAGTTCCGCGACGCCTTTCGCGGCGTAAAGGCGGGCGTGCGCGGCCAGAGCAGCTTTTTCGTCCATTTCTTCGCCGCCGCCGCCGTCATCGTTGCCGGCATCGTGCTGGGCGTCAATCTGGTCGAGTGGTGCCTGCTGCTGCTCTGCATTGCCGGCGTTTTGACCACCGAAATGCTCAACAGCGCTTTGGAATCGATGGCAAAGGCCATCACGGGCGAAAGTGACCCCCATTTGGGGAATTCGTTGGATATCGGCAGCGCTGCCGTGCTGACCGCCTCTTTGGGGGCATCGACGGTCGGCGCAATCATCTTTGGCCATCGCTTGGCCATTTTGCTTGGCTGGTGGGGCTAATCAGCGCTTCTCACCCACTGTTCTTTTCACATGCGGTGAGAAATTGGGGCACAAAACTGTGCTGAACCTCGCGGCCTCGCCCCTTGTCCAATCAACTTGCGGGGGGTAACATGGTAGTTTCGACTGTTTAGGAGAGGTATATGCGTCACGTGCTGTCGGCTCTGGTCCAAAACGTACCCGGTGTGCTGTCGCACATCTCGGGCATGTTGGCCTCGCGCGGCTACAACATTGATAGCCTGGCGGTCGGGGAGACGGAAGACCCCCATTTGTCCCGGATGACTTTCGTGGTCGTCGGCGATAGCAACGTGCTGGAGCAAGTCCGCAAGCAGTTGGAAAAGATCGTGACGGTGGTGCGCGTCGATGACATCGGCGCCGCCGACCACGTGGAACGCGACCTGATGCTCATCAAGGTTTCGACCGCGCGTGGTTCTCTGAGCGAGATCCGCGAACTGGCCGACATCTTTCGCGGCCGCATCGTCGACGTTGCTCCCGAGATGGTCATGATTGAAATCTCGGGCCAAGAGCGAAAAATCGAGGCGTTCATCGAGATGATGCGCCCCTTCGGAATTATTGAACTTGTCCGCACCGGGCGCATTGCCATGGTGCGAGGAAAAAATAGTGGCTAGCCACTAGCTACTGCCACGGACCACTAACCACTTTAGGATCCCTCATGCCTGCTAAAATTTATTACGACAAAGACGCGGACATCTCGCTGCTGAAGAACAAGACCATCGCCATCTTGGGCTATGGGTCGCAGGGACACGGCCATGCCCAGAACCTTCGCGACAGCGGCTGCAATGTAATCGTGGCCGAATTGCCCGGCACGCCGAACTACGAACAAGCCGTGAAGGACGGTTTCCAGCCGGTTTCGATCGTCGAGGCGACGAAGAAGGCCGACATTATCACGATTCTTCTGCCCGATGAATTGCAGGGCGAGATTTTCCGCACCCAGATCCGCGACAACCTTTCGCCGGGCAACATTTTGGTTTGCTCGCACGGTTTCAACGTCCATTACGGCCAGTTTGATTTTCCGAAGGGTGTGGCCACGATTCTCATCGCGCCCAAGGGCCCTGGCCACTTGGTTCGCGCGGAATTCGTCCGCGGGGCCGGCGTGCCGTGCTTGATCGGCATGGGCGATGGCGCCGGGCCTGACGCCTTCAAGATCGGCTTGGCCTATGCCAAGGGCATCGGCGGCACCCGGGTCGGTGTGATCGAAACCACCTTCGCCGAAGAGACCGAAACCGA
>CAZNMP010000395.1:0-3245 GCA_964573875.1 uncultured Planctomycetaceae bacterium
GTTTCTTCGGCAACGTCGAGAGCGATGCCGCGACGAGCGGAACTTCGGCCTCCTCGCCGACGGAACTGGTACCGACGCCCGAACCGCAACAAGCTAAGCCCAGCACGATGCCGGACGAACCGGAGGCGCCCAAGCCTGAAGCCGAACCGGTCGAACCGGCAGTGCCGAAACCCGAGGCTCAACCGACCGATCCGAAACCCGTGGCCGATCCGCAAGCATCGAATATCGGCACGGGCAAGAAGCGTGAAAAGGGCTGGAAGGCCGTGGCCTCGATGCCGACGACTCCCAAGAGTCGCATGATCGACCGAGAAATTACCGCCGCCGGTTGGACGACGGTGGAAAAGAGCAGCAACGATGAAGCAGGAAAAGATCTATCGAGTATTAAGCTTGATCGGCCTGCTTCAGGCTGGAAGGGGGTACAACGTTGAGGCGTTGGCCCAAGAATGCAAGGTAAGCCGCCGCACGATCTTCCGTGATCTCGATCTGCTGCGGCTCTCCGGCATCCCGGTACAGTATGACGAAAAGCGGCTGCTCTATCGGATTCCCGGCGCTTGTTTGCTTCCGCCGACGAATTTCACGCCGGAAGAAGCGTTAGCGCTCTTGGTTCTGTGCCACGAATTGGGCGATGAATCGCGTCTGCCGTTTTTGGGGCCGGCGCGCTCGGCCGCGGTGAAACTGGAAAGCAGCTTGCCCGCACGGCTTCGCGATCAACTGCGCGATGTTACTTCGGCCGTGCATATCCACCCGCCGCCCTCGAATCCGCTGGTCGGTTACAAGCCGGTTTACGAACAACTGCTCGACGCCGCGGCCAATCGCCGGTATGTCCGCATTCGCTACAACAGTCTGCATGAAGACAAGCAAATTACGACGCGGTAGAGCCCTTACCACCTGTTCTTCAGCCAGCGAAGCTGGTATGTCGACGGCCATTCCTCGTTACACCGGTCGAAACGCACATTCCATCTCGGCCGCATCCTCGAGATCGTTCCGCTCGAAGACCATTTTCAAATGCCACGCGCATTTTCGCTCGACAACTATCTCGGCAATGCCTGGCACATGATCCGCGAAAAGGGCCGCGACCGTGAAGTCGTCGTCCGCTTCAGCCGCATGGTGGCTCAGAACGTCGCCGAAGTGAAATGGCACAAAACCCAACAGATCGAATTGCACGACGACGGCACGGCCGATTTCCGCGTGACGGTCTCGGGCCTCAACGAAATTTCCTGGTGGATCCTCGGCTACGGCGATCAGGCCGAAGTGCTTGAACCGCCTGAGCTGCGCCAGCTCATCGCCGATCGTGCCAAACGGATGGCGGCAAAGTATACATAAACATAGAGCCTAACCTGCACCCACTCCCTAGGGGGTGATCGTCCTCCCGTTGCCCGGCCCGCCAATATCCCCTATATTAAGATTTTTCGTCGTTTGTACACAGGTTCATCATGGCAGAAACGCGCTCTTTCATCTCGGTTCACGAGGCCAAACCGCCCTTCTTCGTAGGTATCGATCTGGGCGGCACCAATATCAAAGTCGGAGTTGTCGACGATCAAGGGCGATCCCTTTCGTGGCTCAGTATCCCCACGGCCATTGAAACGGGGCCCGAGGATGCAGCTCGCCGCATGGGCGAGGCCGTGCATCGCGCGATTCGTGAAGCAGGTTTGGAATCGAGCGCCATCGTCCGCGTGGGTCTCGGCTCGCCCGGCGGAATGGATATCCCCAAGGGAATGCTCACCACGACGATCAACCTGGTCGGCTGGGATTATTTTCCGATCCGCGACCGCGTAAGCCATTATTGCGGAATGCCGGTCACGTTTGAGAACGATGCCAACGCCGCCGCTTATGGCGAATTTTGGGTCGGCTCGGGCCGCGATTTCCAGAGCATGGTCCTGTTGACGCTCGGCACCGGCATCGGTTGCGGCATCATCATTGGCGACCTTGTGGTCCAAGGCGCGCACAGCCACGGCGGTGAAGCGGGCCATGTCATTATCGACCCCAGCGACGACGCTCGGATGTGCGGTTGCGGATGGCGCGGCCACCTGGAAGCCTATGCCAGCGCAACGGCCGTCATCAAACGCACGCGTGAGGCTCTCGACGATGGACGCGAAAGCTCGCTGAACAATCGGGTTTCTTCCGGCGAAGAACTAACGCCCAAGCTTATCGCCGAAGAGGCTGAGAAAGGCGATGCGCTGTCGAACGAGATCATTTCCGAAACGGCTCGGTATCTAGGCATCGGCGCCGTGAATGTCATGCACGTCGTCGATCCCGACGTCGTGCTTCTCGGCGGAGCCATGACATTCGGCGGATCGGAAACCGAATTGGGCCGCCGTTTCTTGGACCGCGTTCGGGAAGTGGTGCAGCAATTAGCTCGCCCCATACCTGCCCGCGACACCGTCATTGATTTCGCCACCCTCGGCGGTGATGCCGGTTACATCGGCGCCGCGGGCGTCGCAAGGCTCGAGTATCTCAAGCTCTCGCGATAGTTGTCGCACGTACATTTCATGCTTTTTGAGAATCCGATGTAGCGGAGAGTTCCGCGGCATCCCCGGCAACCGCTTTAGAACTGCTGTTTTCAACAGCCACGGTTGTTTCGGCGTTTTCGCCTTCGGTTTGCTCGGTTTTCTTGCCTTCAACAACAGCATGTTCTTCCGAAGGTTTGGCCGCTTTCTCGTGATGCTTATGGGATTTGGCGTTGTGCGAGGCGTTCCAGTCGATATCGAGTGAGCCGGATTTGCTGATGATGAGTCGGCCGGTTAGCAGGGCATATTCGAGACCCCAGTAAATCGCCACTAAAAAGGCGACCTGAGCGGTATAGAACGTCAGATCCGTTACATGGAAGACTTTCCACATCGAGAGCAACGCGATGCCGGAAACAAAGGCGACAATCGCGACGGAAAGCTTGGCGCGAATGGTTTGCACCAAAACGTTTCGCGCGTGGCGATTAATGGCACTTTTGGCGGAAAGGTTCGCCAATTCGCGCAATGCTGAAATATCGATGCTGCGTTCGGGAGCAATGGTGCGGGGCGACATGGAGACAGGTTCTCGGTGTCGCGGCACGGGGGCCGGCACTGTCGGTTGCGGTTCAGCTTTTTCGGCGGAACTGGCAGCGGTTTTTTCGCGCGAAGGACGTGTGGACCGGGGCGGCGCGGGCGTATAAGCCGAGGGCTTCGATTCGCCGCCAACGGCCTTGATGCGTTGCATGAGCCGATTCATGTAATCAGCGATCGACTCTTCGGCCTCGCCTTCCCCCTCTGCTT
>CAZNMP010000396.1:0-3232 GCA_964573875.1 uncultured Planctomycetaceae bacterium
TTGGGGATTAGAAATTTGGGATTTGGTGATTTGGGATTTGGGATTTGTTTCACTAACCACTAGCCACTGGCCACTGACCACTTTTTCTGATCCCTGACCTCTGACCTCAGACCCCTTCTTTTCTAATTTCGCGGTCAGCTTGCCGACTGATAAGAATCCTCCGTCGCGGGATTCTGCTTCATACGTACAAGGCCCTTGAAGAATCACTCTTGCGCCCGAGTTGTAGGTGATTTCCACGAGGCCTGCATCGAGTTTGAACGTTCGGCCGAGAAGTACATTGTAGTAGCCAGACGGCGCCCGTGCGTCTTTCGCCCAGCGGCAGTCCATCATGCCGGTAATTCGGCCCACTATCTGCAACGTTGAATCCTGCGCAGGGTAAAACGTTCGCATCGGCGGCGATTTTCGGACAATCTGCGGTTCCGGACGAGTAATGTAAACCATCGAACCCGCCCAAAGCCCCGTCACCGTAATAAGGGTCGCTATCAACAGCGAAAACGGCACCTCCTGCGAGAAAAAGCCGACTGTGCCTTGGAATGCCGTCCCCAAAAAACCTATGCCCGATGAAGGCGTCGGCGGTTCGATGAAAGTCGATCGAATCTCCGCCAAGCCAATGTCGCGAACCCGTGCTACTCGTCCCAAAAAACGGATATCGGTCTTCAGTTGGAAGTGGTCGGCAAACAGTTTGCATGCCTCGGCGTTCGACGCCAGAATCGCATCCAACTCCTGCGTCTGTTCGACCGATAACGAACCGTCGCAGGCCGCATTCAATAACGTCCAAAACACCTCGGGAATTGCTGCCGAATCGCTCATGGCCCTTCCTCCTTGCGCAATTCGCGAGAAATCGTTGGAAGGGCGTCTGCTTGATTCATCTTGCGATGAATGCAATCGAGCAAGGAGTTCCGAATCCGCAGCAAAGAATTATGAACGCTCTCGGGCGAGCGTCCCAAGGCATCGGCCAATTGACGAACGGGAATGTCCTCGACATAGGACAACTTCATCATCCGTTGATCGCTGGGCGGCAACTGGTCCATGCATTCGGAAAGAGCCGACAAATTCGAGGTGGCCGTTTCCGTGGTTCGACCGGCAAACTCCGACAAAAGCGTATCGCGCAAACCGGCTGTAAAGGTGGCATAGCGCGTTTGCTTTTGCCGAAAATTCATCGCTTTGTTCTGAGCTATACGCAACGCCCAGGCGAGAAAATTCGTGCCCGGCTTAAATTCCTCGTACTTCTGCCACAACACCAAGCAGGTGTCCTGAAAGACATCTTCCGTGTCGGCCCAATTCAGCAATAAGGTGTGCAGATACGACAAGACCCGGCTCGATGCTTGTTCGAGCAACGCGGCAAACTCATCATATCGTTTCGGGTCGGTCACGGACTTCTACTCCACAAACGCCTGCCCAGCAGTCCATCTTCACATCATAATTTGCGACCAAGGCCAATACTCATCCAAAAAATTGCCGAGAATCTGCGAATGTGTCCTAAGTCTCACGCCGGCAAGGCGTTACAGAAAGAAATGGCCGTCGCTAGATCTGGTAGTACTGGGGGGGCGGCAGGCGGTGCATGCCCAAGAATGTTACACGCCAACGGCGTTGCAACTAGTTTCAAAGATCCTTGAGAAGATCTTCCCCATAGCCGGGCGGAAAGGGATTGTCGATCTCGCGGAAACGATCGTCCGGCTTTTCCGAGGGCGGTTCATCGTCAGTCGTTTTTCCGTTCGCCGGCTCCTCTGCCATAGGGCCCGGCTCACGATTTTCCTGCGCCAATAGTTCGTTGAACGCCGACTCGCCGCCGAATTGCCGCAGCCAATAGTTCACATCCTCTTCCAACAGCGGCACTACTGGACGCGCGGCAGCGTTGTCGGCATCTGTCTTCTCTTGTCGCTCTTGCCGAGTGCGAATCAATTCCGCATACCAAGCATCGCTGTCCATCGCTCGGGCTTTTCGACGTCGAGCAGCCCGCTGGATGCGATGATCGCTCGAAACAACCACCAGTTGACGCGGTGACGTGTGGGCACGAATCAATTCCTCGATCAAATCGTCCGCTTCTTCATATTGGGCGGCAAATCGAACCGTGATGCCCCGATGGTTTACGGTTCGCGCGACGCCCCAGGGGGCGTTGCGAGCATCAAACACGACCGTCGTGTGCGGCAATTCCTCGGAAATGATCGATTCTGCCAGAAAATTCAACAGTGCCAGCCGACTACGTTCCAAACCGCCCGGCCCCACGCCGCGGCCTAAGATCCCCGTCGCATGAAGCAGGTTGTAGCCGTCGATCAGTAGAGGCATGGAGGGGAGAGGGATTAGGAACTAGGGACTAGAGGCTAGGGACTAGAAATTAGTCCCTCTGGAACTTCACTTTCCCGCCGACGATCACCGTTTCGGCGCGGCCGGTCAGCTCCCAGCCGGCAAACGGCGTGTTGGCGCTCTTCGATAGGAACGCGCTCGGATCGACCTTCCAGCGGACCTTCGGGTTGATGATCGTCACGTCGGCCGGGGCTCCAACCTGAAGCGTGCCGCGGTCGGTTCCCAAGATTTGCGCGGGATTCAGCGACATCTTGCGAATCGCGGAAGACCAATCGAGAATGCCCGGTTCGATCAGCTTCGTAATCACCAGGCCCAACGACGTTTCCAAGCCTACGATGCCGAAAGGCGCCTGGTCTAGCTCCCGCATCTTTTTCTCAATCGCATGTGGGGCGTGATCGCTGGCAATCACGTCGATTGTATCGTCGGCCAAGCCCGCGATTACCGCCTCGACATGCTCACTCCCTCGCAGCGGCGGGTTCATCTTGAAATTCGAGTCGAACGTCCGCAGGCACTCGTCGGTCAGTGCGAAGTGGTGTGGCGTGGCCTCGGCCGTTACGCGAACTTTGCGGCATTTCGCCCGGCGAATGGCGTCAACGCCGTCGATCGTCGAAACGTGCATGATGTGCAACCGGCCGCCAGTGGCTTCGGCCAGGGCGATGTCGCGACTGATCATCACGTTTTCGGCCGCGGCGGGAATGCCGGAAAGCCCCAGAATCATCGATGTAAGACCCTCGTGCATCACGCCGCGCTGGGTCAGCTCGCGAATTTCCGGATGGTTCAAGACTGGTTTGTCGAACATCAAACAATATTCAAAGGCGCGACGCATCAACTCGGCGTCATCGACCGGGGCGCCGTCGTCGCTGAAGGCCACCGCGCCGGCCTCGACCAACTGGCCCATCTCCGAAAGTTCTTTGCCTTCGCGCCCTTT
>CAZNMP010000397.1:0-3225 GCA_964573875.1 uncultured Planctomycetaceae bacterium
TTTTTCCAAAAAGTTGGCGGGAAGTGGCTCAACAACAACGAGCCTTTCTCGTGGAAGTAGTCAGCCGATACAGAACATCCGGTGCAATGGATTCCGAATGATTATGTAGCAGTGAATGGATATTGCTGGAATCGACGATCACATTGATTTTCTATAGTTACCCCATGGTGCTTTCTCATGTTTGACAATCGAGTTCTCCTAGTGACCGGCGGGACCGGGTCGTTCGGCAATGCCGTGATTCGACGTTTTATGAAGACGCAAATCCGCGAGATTCGCGTTTTCAGCCGAGACGAAAAGAAACAGGACGACATGCGGCGGGACTACGGCTCCCGAACGCTTTCGTTTTACATCGGCGACGTTCGCAATCCGGATAGTTTGCGCGACGCCATGGCCGGCGTGGATTATGTGTTTCATGCCGCCGCACTGAAGCAAGTGCCTTCGTGTGAGTTTTATCCCTTGGAAGCCTTGCGAACGAATTCGCTCGGCACGGAAAACGTCATGAGCGCGGCCGTGGCCAATCATGTGAAACGATTGGTCGTTCTCAGCACGGACAAGGCGGTCTACCCGATCAACGCGATGGGCATCTCGAAAGCCATGGCCGAAAAATTGATGGTGGCCAAATCGCGCGTGGCATGGGGCGCTGGAACAACGCTATGCGGCACCCGCTACGGCAACGTCATGGCCTCCCGAGGGTCGGTCATTCCGCTGTTTATCAAGCAAATCAAGGAGGGATCACCACTGACGATCACCGATCCGGCCATGACGCGGTTCATGATGTCGATCGATGACGCCGTGGATCTGGTATTATACGCCTTCCATCATTCGGCGCCCGGCGATGTGTTTGTTCAAAAGGCGCCGGCGGCCACGATTGAAACCTTGGCACTGGCCATGAAGAAGGTTTTCAAAGCCGACAATCCCGTTCGAGTGATCGGCACTCGGCACGGCGAGAAACTCTATGAAACGTTGCTTACTCGCGAGGAAATGCAAAAGGCTGAGGATTGCGGCGGATATTATCGCATTCCGGCGGATACCCGCGACCTGAACTACGAGGCTTTTTTCTCCGAGGGCACGCCCGCCATCGCAAAGCAAGAAGACTATCATTCGCACAACACGCGGCGGCTTGACGTGGATGAAATGGCGGAGATATTGCTCAAGCTGAAGTACGTCCAAAACGAATTGGAGGGCTGGCAATCGTGATCGTCCTCATTACCGGCGCTCGCGGGTTCGTCGGCCGCAATCTCGTTCAGACGTTGCGGCCGCGTGAAGACATCGAGCTGATCGAATACGATCTTGGTTTCTCAGAACAGCAACTAATCGACGGCCTTTGCCGGGCCGACGTTATTTTCCATCTGGCGGGAGTAAATCGTCCGCCGACACCGGACGATTACGAAGCCGGCAACGCCGGTTTCACCGAGGAGATTTGCCATCGTCTTCGCGAGGCCGGCCGTGCGCCGACAATCGTCTTGGCTTCCTCGATTCAAGCGGAACAAGATAATCCCTACGGCCGGAGCAAACTGCACGCCGAGGAATGTCTGCGGCGGTTTTCCGACGTATCGGGCTCGCGAATCGTGATTTTTCGCTGGACCAATTTGTTCGGCAAGTGGTGCCGGCCGAATTACAACTCCGTGACGGCCACGTTCTGTCATAACGTTGCACGAGGAATGCCGCTCCAGATTTCCGATCCTGGCCGGGAGTTGGAATTGGCGTATGTCGATGACGTGGTTTCGGCATTGACGGCAACGCTGGACGTGAGCAAGCTTGGCGATTCCGAAAAAGTTGTTTTTTCGCAAGTTGAACCGACCTACCAGGCAACCTTGGGCAAGTTGGCGACAACGATCCAGTCGTTTCGCGATTCACGAACGAATCTGACGCTGCCCGACATGAGCGATCGGTTTGTCCGCTGCCTGTATGCCACGTATCTCTCGTATTTGCCGGAAAATGAATTTGCCTATCCTTTGGATATCAAGAGCGACAATCGCGGCGAATTAGCCGAGTTCTTGAAATCGCCTCCGTTCGGACAGATTTTCGTTTCCCGCACAAAGCCGGGCATCACCCGGGGCAATCACTACCACCATACGAAGGTGGAAAAGTTTTTGGTCGTCGAGGGCGAGGCAATCATCCGATTCCGCCACATTGAATCGAACGAAGTTATTTCGTACCATGTATCCGGCAAGGAATTCCGCGTCGTTGATATTCCGCCGGGGTATACGCACTCGATCGAAAATGTCGGAACCAGTGAAATGGTCACATTGTTCTGGGCCAACGAAATCTTCGATCCCGCAAATCCTGAAACGTATTTCATGAAGGTGCTGCATGAATAAGCTCAAAGTGATGACGGTGGTTGGCACTCGGCCCGAGATAATCCGCCTGTCGCGGGTTATGGCGGCATTGGATCGCGAATGCGACCATACCTTGGTCCATACCGGCCAAAACTACGACTACGAGCTGAATGAGATATTTTTCCAAGACCTTGGCATCCGCAAGCCGGACTATTTTCTGGCGGCCGCTGGCGCCAACGCCGCGGAAACGATCGGCCAGGTGATCGCCAAATCGGACGCCGTGATGGAGAAAGTCGCACCGCAAGCGTTTCTGGTCTTGGGCGATACGAATAGTTGCCTGGCGGCGTTGACGGCTAAACGCCGCAAAATTCCGGTCTTCCACATGGAGGCAGGCAACCGATGCTTCGACCAACGCGTACCCGAGGAAATCAATCGCAAGATCGTCGATCACACGAGCGACATCAACATGCCGTACAGCGATATTTCGCGTGAGTACCTATTGCGCGAAGGATTGCCGCCGGATCGGGTGATCAAGACGGGCAGTCCCATGTTCGAGGTTCTGGCCTACTACCGCCAGAAAATCGAGCAATCAGACGTTCTGAAGCGGCTGCAACTAAAACAGAACGACTATTTCGTCGTCAGCGCGCATCGCGAAGAGAACATAGATTCGCCCGCTCAATTCGCCAAGCTGGTTGAACTGCTCAATGGATTGGCCGAAAAATATCGGAAGCGGGTGATTGTTTCGACGCATCCGCGCACCCGCAAGCGGATCGACCGGGATAAGGCGGTGATCGATGCACGCGTCGAACTGATGAAGCCATTAGGTTTTTGCGACTATATCAAGCTGCAAATCAACGCATCGGCCGTGCTTTCCGACAGCGGCACAATCAGCGAGGAATCGTCGATATTAAACTTTCCCGCGCTCAATATCCGCGAGGCTCACGAA
>CAZNMP010000398.1:0-3220 GCA_964573875.1 uncultured Planctomycetaceae bacterium
CATCTGTACGACGTGAGCGCGTGGTCGCGGACGATGATCGTGCCGCTTTCGATCTTGTCGTCGTATCGGCCGGTGCGGCATTTAGAGCCGCGGCTGGGGATTCGCGAGTTATTTCTGCGCGAACCCGAGAGCTGGCCCTTGCCGCGTTGCCCGGGCCTAAAGAGCGGAACGGGGATCTTTAGCTGGGACTTCTTTTTCCGCACGGCCGACCGCGTGCTCAAGTGGGCGCAGCGGCATCGGTATTTGCCGTTCCGGCGCGAGGCATTGGCGGCTGCCGAGCAGTGGATGGTCACTCGCTTCGACCAGAGCGACGGTTTGGGCGCGATCTATCCGCCGATTGTCTGGAGCATCGTGGCCTTGAAGTGTCTCGGCTATCCCGACGACAGCCCGGAAATGCGTTATTGTCACGAGCAGTTGCAGGCCTTGGGCTTGTTGGATGAAGAGTCGAACATGGTTCGGCTTCAGCCCTGCAAATCGCCCGTTTGGGACACGGCCATCACGGTTCGTGCCTTGGCGGCCAGCGGAATGCAGCCCGACAATCCCGCGATGCGTGAGGCGATCGACTGGCTATTGCGCCGGCAAATCGCTCGGCGCGGCGATTGGGCGGAAACCGTCGATGCCGAGCCGGGTGGCTGGGCTTTTGAATACGCCAACGATTTCTATCCCGACAGTGACGACACCGCCATGGTGTTATTGGCCCTGCATACGCAGTTTAGCGAGATGGCGACGGCGCGCAAATCGTTGCCGCCCGACTTGCGGCTGACCGCCCAACCGACGGAGACGGAGGAAGAAACGCGGCGGCAAATCCTTTCGATGCAAGATACCGTGCTGGCCATCGACCGTGGGCTGCGATGGCTTTTGGCCATGCAAAACAGCGACGGCGGCTGGGGCGCGTTCGACCGCAACAACAACCGCGAGTTCCTTTGCTACGTTCCCTTTGCCGATCACAATGCGATGATCGACCCCAGCACGCCCGACCTTACCGGCCGGGTGTTGGAATCCTTGGGCAAGTTGGGCCATCGCTTGGGCCATCCGGCCGTGGATCGGGCGGTTGCCTATATGCGTCAAACGCAAAATGCCGACGGAAGCTGGTTCGGTCGCTGGGGCGTCAATTATATCTACGGCACCTGGCAATCGATCGTCGGGCTGGTTGCCGTGGGCGTGCCGACCAACGACCCCGCGATTATGGCCGGGGCCAGTTGGCTCTTAGCCCACCAGCAGACCACCGGCGGCTGGGGCGAATCGGCCGATACCTACGAATTTCCGCACTTGCGCGGCCAAGGGCCGACGACGGCCTCGCAAACGGCCTGGGCATTGCTGGGCTTGATGGCGGCCGGCCGAGCCGATGATCCTGCCGTGACACGCGGCATCGAGTATCTGCTTGATATGCAATTGGACGACGGCACCTGGGACGAGCCCGAGTTCACCGGAACCGGCTTCCCCCGCGTTTTTTACTTGCGCTATCATTACTACCCGATCTATTTCCCCTTGATGGCCCTTTCCCAATGGGCCGTTCAAGTGGATGCCGAAGCCGGAAGCAGCAGCCAAGTTCAGGCTTCTGTTTGAGAAGGAAATTCAAAGGAAAGTAAAGTTCAAGCGGGGCAAATATCGGTTGATTCATGCAAGAAGAAAATCCCTATCAGCCGTCTCTCGAAACCTCGTTTGTCGAACCGCGATTCGATCCACGGGCGTTTGAAATCGCCTCGCAAGGTAGAAGATTCTTGAACTTCATTATTGACGGCATTGCACTCCGAATGCTTGGTGCTGTTGTCGTCGCAGGTATGATACTAGTCAAGTGGGACGGTTTCTTTACAATGCCTTTCTCGAGAATTCTCCTGAATGTCCTTGTACTTGCCTTTTATTATTTCACCCAGGAAGTGTTACTTGGTCGCACTCTTGCCAAATTCATCACTGGCACCAAAGTGATATCCGCTGACGGTACCAGACCTGTTTTTTTCCAGATTATTGTACGAACGTTTTTTCGACTGATACCTTTTGAACCGTTCTCTTGCCTAGGAAAGCAACCTGTAGGCTGGCATGATGAATATTCCGGGACACGAGTTGTCCTTACTCGTTCCTTGACCGTCTCTGATCCCTGACCTCTGACCCCCGACCCCTCTCATGCGTTTTCCCCTTTCCCTAACTCGTTCCATGACCGCCTACCTGTTGAAAAAGAAGTTGGCGGGCGAGAAGATGTTTCCTTTGGTTTTAATGCTCGAACCGCTGCACGCCTGCAATCTATGTTGCACGGGCTGCGGGCGGATTCGCGAATATGCCTCGACGATGAACCGCCGGCTGTCGATCGAACAGTGCATGGCGGCCGCCGACGAATGCGGCGCGCCGATCGTGAGCGTCTGCGGCGGCGAGCCGTTGATCTATCCCGAAATCGAAGTGCTGCTGGATAGTCTTTTGTTGCAGAACAAGCACGTCTACCTTTGCACGAACGGTTTGTTGCTCGAAAAGAAACTGGCCGGATTGCGACGCAGCGGCCGACTGTTTATCAACGTGCATCTCGATGGCATGGAGATCACCCACGACCGGATGGTTGAGCGCGAGGGCGCGTTTTCGGCGGCCGTGCGAGGGATCATCGCCGCGAAAAAGGCCGGTTTTCAGGTCTGCACCAACACGACCGTCTATAAAGAAACCGACATGCACGAGATCGCCGTCCTGTTCAACTATCTTTACGAGTTGGGCGTGGATGGCTTCATGATTTCACCGGCCTTCGGTTACAAGGCCGTCTGCGAGGGCGATCCGCAAGGAGCTTCGCAGATTTTCATGACCCGCGAGGAAGTGCATGACAAGTTCCGATTGGCCGAAACGCTTCTGCATCGATTCCGTTTGACGGCCTCGCCGATTTACATGGAATTTCTCTGCGGTCGTCGCGAGTTGGAGTGTGCCGCTTGGGCCAATCCGACGTATAACGTCCGCGGATGGCGCGGCCCTTGCTATCTCTTGGGCGATGCCCATTATGAAACCTACCGCGAGTTGGTCGATGCAACCGATTGGAGCCGGCTCGGTTCGGGCGGTGATCCGCGATGCAAGGATTGTTTAGTGCATTGCGGCTACGAGCCCGCGGCCGTTTTAACCTCGCACAAAGGCATCCGCGACGTGGTCCGCATGGCCCTCTGGCAGATGACATAGGTTGGAATCGCCAAGCCATCGCAGAGCCGGCCATCGCTGTACTTAGGATGGCGAAATAAACTTATCGCAGCTTCTTGAT
>CAZNMP010000399.1:0-3189 GCA_964573875.1 uncultured Planctomycetaceae bacterium
GGAAGCCCGGTAAACAGGAGTTTTCGGCCCAGCACTACCCGACATTATTTACCTGGGCATCAATAAACTACTATGTATTTTGCGGTCTGTGGCCAGAACCGCCTTTGCCCGTTGCCGCATCCTCTTGAGTGTTTCCGATTGTCTATTGACAAAAAGCTTTGCTGTGGTAAATTACTTTGTAGAGCAAAGTGAAACCGGGGAGAAATGCCATGAACGTTGACGAAGCCCAGGCCCGGATGCAGGAAATCCAGCGGATCATGGAGCGGGCGACGCTTTTTACGCTGTTGCCCGGCACTCCGGCGGTAATCGGCGGGCTGATGGTATTGGGCGGGTGCGCGGTCAGCTATGGCATGTTTCGGTCGCTCGACTTTGCTGACATTCTTTACATGTCACTTACCATGCAGGCCGTTTTTTGCGTGATGTGGTTCGTCATCGGCATGGTGGGCATTTTGTTGGAAGTGGTTATGACAACCCGGGCGGCAGCGAAGCAGCAACTTTTTCCGACGGATCGCCCGATGCGCGTTGCGGCATTTTCGCTGACGCCGAGCGTTGTTGTTGCGATGGTTTTGACCTTCAAGTTTCTCATTCCGCTGGAACCTCGGGCGGAAGAAATTCAATATATCGTGCCGGTCTGGATGATGCTTTACGGAACGGGCGTTTACACGGCGGGTTTGTTCTCGGTTCGAGCTCCTCGCGTTCTCGGTTTGACGTTTATTTTTCTGGGCGTGATTGCTTTGTTGTGTTTTCCGGAATATGGAGTCGTTGCGGCGGCGCTGTCTTTCGGATTGCTTCATATTGTATTTGGGCTCTATATCCTTCAGAAGCAACGGCAATCGGTGGTCTGATGAACGAGCCCGTGAAACCTGACGATTTCGACGCCGTCATCCACGAGCGCGTGCGGTTGTCGATTGTGGCGGCGCTGGCGGTATCGCCGCAGTTGAGCTTTGGCGAATTGAAATCCATGCTGGGGCTGACCGACGGCAACCTGAGTGCGCATTCGCGAACGCTTGAAGAAGCGGGCTATATCACGGTAGAAAAAAGCTTTCGGGGCAGACGGCCTTACACGGCCATGAGTTTGACTTCCAAGGGCCGCAAGGCTTTTGAGAGATATTTGGAGACCTTGCGCCAGATTCTGGATCAAGGAAAACCGACCAAGGGCGGCTCGCGTTAAGAGTAGGAAATTTTTTTATCCTTATGCTTTGCAATGCAAAGCACTTTATGGGAGTTGTATCATGAAACGCTGGTTGACGGATTTGGATCGTGTTTTGCGGGGCGAGGCAAGCTGTTTTGTCATGCCGGAGGAAGGGAGGCTGAAGCTTCCGTTAGGCGGACTTCTTATAGGAGTTCTGCTGTTGACGATTTTGTACGGCGTGTGTATGGGCGTCTTTGCGGGATTCCGTGAGGGAGGGGCCGTCTACATGCAGTGGTTGGCATGTGTGGTTAAGGTGCCGGCGCTGTTCTTTCTGTCGCTGGTTGTAACTTTTCCTTCGCTGTATGTATTCAACGCGCTCGTAAGATCACGTTTGAATGTTGTCGGCGTTTTTCAATTGCTCATCGTGTCGCTTTCCGTGAATACGGCGGTCCTCGCTTCGTTGGGGCCTATCGTGGCGTTCTTCTCGGTCAGCACGACAAGCTATCCATTCATTTTGCTTCTGAATGTGTTGGTGTTTGTCGTTTCGGGGATTCTGGGGTATGCCTTTCTGTTGCAAACGTTGAATCGCTGGGATGCCGTTGATAACGTCCATGCTCGTCCGGACTTGTCGAGGGAAAAGTCAAGTGAATCGCAGATACAGGAAGCCAAGGAATTTACGGCACTGATCGAAGCAGAAGTGGTTCAAGAAACGCGATTATCGGCTTTGGGGGCGCGGAAGCGGGTGTTGGAGCAACGTGTTAAGAATCTTTTTTTGTGTTGGATGATGGTTTCCGGTTTGGTCACCGCACAGATGGCTTGGGTGTTGCGGCCATTTTTGGGGAAGCCGATGGAGCAGTTCCGATGGTTTTATCCGCGGGAATCCAATTTCTTACAGGGATTTTTGAAAGCGATGAGCGATTTGTTTTCGTGACGATCGACCCTCCGAAACGAAGGATGGGGAATGGATCGGGAATTGCGGTTTTGTAGGGTGTTTTGCCAACACGGCATCTTTTTCGAGTAACAAATATCATGATGACGGTTTGGAGACGCGTTGATGCAATTCTTCGAAACCGCGGGGCAGTGCAGTCGTGTCCCACGGGGCCGGCATTGCTTGGCATGGCCGGCTGCATTGCGGTTTTCGGCATGTGCTACGGCGCGGTGATGGGCGCTTTTGGCGGTCTTGAGGGCGAGCGATTGCGGCAAGTCGTTTATTCCGCCTTGAAGACGCCGATGCTGCTTCTGGCCACGTCGTTGATTGCATGGCCGAGTTTCTTCGTGTTCAATACACTTGTCGGGCTTCGCCAGGATTTTGCTCGGGCCACGGCGGCGCTGATGGCCGCCCAGGCTGGGTTGGTCATTGTCTTGGCATCGCTTGCGCCGATGACCATCGTTTGGTATGCTTCTTCAAGCAATTATCCCGCCGCACTTCGTTTCAACGGGATGATGTTCGCCATTGCGTGTATTGCGGGGCAATGGCTGCTGCGCGATCACTATCGCTTGTTGATAGAACGCGATGCCAGGCATCGTTGGATGTTTTGGACGTGGCTTGTGCTGTATATCTTCGTCGCTATCCAAATGGCTTGGGTATTGCGTCCGTTTGTGGGCGATCCCAGTATGCGAGTCGAGTTCTTCCGCCGGGAAAAATGGGGAAACGCCTACGTGATTGTATTGAAGCTGATTTATGACCTTGTGGTGCGTTGAAACAAAGATATTTCACGATGATTTTTCATCGGATTCGATCCCAAGAGTTAGCTGTTTCACGATTACCAGCGGAATCAAACCAAAAACGCCAAAGGAACAATCGAGAAGCCGCCAGCAAAGCGGTATGCCGCGAATCGGGCCGCAAATCAAGGCCAACGGAATAACCAGAAGGCAGGCGATCATGCCGAAATCGATCACCCAAATGTTTCGGACAGGATCCTTGAGCGGACCCCAGAAGGCGACGGCGATAACGATGTGGGCGAATGCCAGCCAATCGGTGCCATACGCAAGGAACAGATATTCTTGGCCGGCATATTCGAGTCCCTCGCGGACGAACTCAAGCCAGTATGCTAAAC
>CAZNMP010000400.1:0-3189 GCA_964573875.1 uncultured Planctomycetaceae bacterium
CCGGCGAACGATTTTCTATGCCCTGGATAACGAGCCCGATTTGTGGTCGCAAACACATGCCCGGCTGCATCCTGAAAAAACACGGTACGACGAAATTGTGCGGTTGAACGCTGAATATGCAGCCGCAATCAAGGACACGGTCCCCGCAGCATTGGTCTTTGGGCCAGGAAACTACGGCTGGCAGGGTTACGAAACGCTTCAGGATGCCCCAGACGCCCAGGGGCGGAATTTTATCGAGTTTTATTTAGACGCGATGCGCGACGTCCACCAACGCACGGGCCGCCGGTTACTCGATGTGCTCGAAGTGCATTGGTATCCCGAGGCGGAAGCCAATCATGCGCGTATTACGGGCGACGACGCCCGATCCGATGCCGCAGCAGCCCGAATCCAAGCCCCTCGCTCCTTGTGGGATCCCAATTACGTCGAAAATAGTTGGATTACGAAAAACAGCACCCGCGGCCCGATCCGTTTGTTGCCCAGACTTCAAGAGCGCATCGACAAACACTATCGCGGCACGCAATTGGCAATTTCGGAATATTATTTCGGCGGAGGAGGCGATATTTCGGGCGCGCTGGCCCAGGCCGACGTGCTGGGCATCTTCGGCCGCGAAGGCGTTTTTGCCGCCTCTGTGCAGCCCTTGGGAAAAACCAATAACCGCTTCATTACCGCCGCCTTTGCCATGTTTCGCAACTATGACGGGAAAGGCGGTTCATTCGGCGACCTTGGCCTTGCCGCCAAAACCAACGACCCCGCACGAACCTCGGTTTATGCCAGCCTGAACATGGAAGGGCGGGTCGTCGTTGTGGCCCTGAACAAGTCCAATTCTTCCCTGCTCTTTGAAATGCTATTGAAACGAGCACCGTCGAGCACTAGGGCAGAGGTCTATTGTCTCTCGGGCATATATCCGCAACCCAAGCGGATAAACGACATGCTCGTGGATGCAACCGGCCGACTTCGCGGCGAATTGCCTGCCCGCAGCATTTCCACCATCCTGCTCTTGCCACCCGTGCGGCAAGGCAACCATGGCCCATAGGAACTACGCGAAGAACCAATCCCCTCCGCTTGCGACTTTTTGAGAAACACTTTATACTGATGCGTTTCCCGGCGGAAGAAAACTACAAAGCAAACAATTGCCCCCCTCACGATAGAACATAGAATACGAGTTAGGAGTGCAGCAGTTATGACGATGGACAAAAGCCTGAAGGTGCGGATGGGCTTGGCCCGTGCTCGGAGCGTGTTGAACCGCGCCGAGAGAATTCAGCGTCTCAAGGCGGCCGACCGTTGGCAAGAAGGCGACAGCCCCTTCGGGCTTTCCAAGGTGCGCGTCTACAAGTTGGCCATGAAGAAGAAAAAGAAGAAGAAGGAAGAAGGGGAAGAGGGCGCCGAGGGCGCTGCTGCTCCTGCCGCCGACGCCGGCAAGAAGGAAGCTCCCAAGAAAGAAGCCGCCAAGAAGAAATAGCAGGCCATGCGGGTTCATCTCGAATACGGCCGAACAGGTTTGGACGTGGAGTTGCCCGACGCCAACGTTGTTGGGCAACTCCAATATCGGCCGGCGGAGCCGCTTTCCGATCCCGATGCAGCGGTGTGTGCCAGCCTGGCCGAACCGATCGGTACTCGTCCGCTTGCCGAGCTTGCTCGCGGACGGCGCGACGCCTGCGTGGTCATCAGCGACGTGACCCGCCCGGTACCCAACAGCGTTCTGTTGCCGCCGATTCTGGAAACGCTCGAAGCATCCGGAATCCCTCGCGACAAGATTCTGATACTCGTAGCCACGGGCATGCATCGTCCGAATGTCGGCGACGAGTTGCTCGAAATGGTCGGGCGCTTTGTTTTCGATAACTACCGAATCGAAAACCATCACGGCCCTGTGCGCGAGGAACACACCTATCTGGGCGAAAGCCCGCGGGGATTGCCCGTCTGGATCGACACGCGCTATGTAAACGCCGACTTGAAAATCACCACGGGCCTGATCGAGCCGCACTTCATGGCCGGCTTCTCGGGCGGCCGCAAGCTGATCTGCCCCGGCTTGGCCGGATTGGATACCGTGCAGCAATGGCATGGGCCTGATTTCCTCGAACACCCCAACGCCCAGAACGGTTGCCTTGAAGGCAATCCCGTTCATGAAGAAAACACGGCCATCGGTCGAATGGCCGGTTGCGACTTCATCGTCAACGTGGTAATCGATGCCAAACGCCGCATCCTGCGGGTCGTGGCGGGCGACATGATCCAAGCTCATCTCGAAGGCGTTGCCTTCGCCCGCGGGCCGGTCACGGCTTCGCTTCTCGAGCCGGCTGATATCGTAGTGACCACTTCGGCAGGCTATCCCTTGGATGCAACATTCTACCAAACGGTCAAGGGAATGGTCACGGCGATGCCGGTCGTCAAGCCCGGCGGCACGATCATCCTAGCGGCACGCATGAGCGAAGGCATCGGCGGGCCGGAGTTCTGCCGCATCTTCGACGAAAATCCGACGCTCGAAGGATTCATGGAACGCATTCTGAGCAAGAGCTACTTCGTCATGGACCAATGGCAGATCGAGGAGTTGGCCAAGGCGAAGCGGCACGCCCGGATCAAGGTCGTGACCGAGGGGTTACCGCCCGAGACGTTGCAAAAACTTTACGTCGAGTCGGCCCCCAGCGTCGAGGCGGCCGTGGCCGAGGCATTGGCCCAATACGGCCCGCAAGCTACGATCGCCGTCATACCCAAGGGCCCCTATGTGCTGGCGGAATTGGCTTCATAGTTAGCCAAACCGTTTTCTTTTGTGTCGCAACGGTACAAATGTACGTCGATTCCAAGCAAGACAATCGCTTGTCCTTGCTATATAACCGGTACATTGTCACCCCCTGCCCTTTTACCCCATCGCATACCTAGCGATCGTCTGGAGTGAAGCCATGCAAGACACAACGCGACGCGATTTTCTGAAAACATCCACCGCGGCCGTCGCCGGAGCAACGGCTTTGGCGGCCCCGGCCATTGTCCGCGGCGCGGCCAGTGCCAACGATCGCATCCGCATTGCGATTGTCGGGCTTGGCGGGCGGGGGCTCAATTCACACGGCACGGCCTTGTTGGAATTGGCCAAGGAGCAAAACATCGAAATCGCCGCCCTCTGCGAATGCGATGAAAACCGCTTGAATGCCGCCGTGGACAACATCGAAAAACGTTCGGGCAAACGTCCGGCCGCATTCGTCG